>JBIIKG010000017.1:0-26601 GCA_044233275.1 Crocinitomicaceae bacterium
CATGTGGATGCTGAGCGACTGCATAATCCAAATTATTTTGGATCATTAGCATAATTGCTTTAGCTTTCAATGATTTTCCAGGATACTCGTTAATTGGACGCGCATACATTTTATAATCTGGGCGATAGCGAAACATATAAATACGACCATAAGTCTCCAATTCATTCAAAAAATCTTCGGCCAATTCTTCGTGCTGCTCTTTGGGAAAATACCTTAAAGCATTTCGTAAGGCCAACTTTTTTTCTTCCAAAGAAAGGATCTCTTTTCTTTTAGGAGCATGGTTAACCGTTGAGTCTACCGCTTTTTTTACTGGTATCGTTGCGGGTATTCCTTGTTGAATGTCTTGTTGAAAATCTTGGATAGTCATTGTTTGCGCTTTAGGAAAACAAAGTTAAACGAAATCCAATAAATAAGGCATAAAAAAACCCGGTCGACCCGGGTTTTGATTTATTTCAACACATTTATAAAGCCGTTCCATTCGTACTTGGCATCATTAATTACATCTTTCGTTCGAATCGTCCAAGTATATACACCTTGTTGAACTCTCGTTCCGTTATACGTTCCGTCCCATCTCGCTGCAGGATCATTTGCTTCCCAAATTATTTCACCCCATCGGTTGAATATCAACAACTGAAAATCATAAATATCAACTCCAGAAATACTAATCCCCCAATCTTGATTAAATTCATCATTATCTGGTGTGAATGCATTTGGTGCATATAAAAGAATTTCAGGCAAAACAATAACAGTTTGCATTGCTGTATCAACACAGCCATATTCTGAAGTTGTGATTAACATTACGTCATATTCACCTGTTACACCGTCAGGATAAAATACCGTTGGATCTTCCATTGCTGAATAAGAAGGATTCCCATCGGTAAAGAACCATTGGTATGTATCTCCGTTTATTGAGTAATTCACGAATTTCACCTTTGTATTGAACATCATTACAGGATTTGGTGAATATCTGAAGTCTGCAATTGGTTTAGGATAAACATTCAGATAGTTATAGAATGTAGTTGAGTCAATACAACCTTGTGGTGAGGTTACAATTAACTGAACATCATACAATCCATCCCACATTGGGCTTGTAGTAACTGTTGATTGATTTTGGAACATATCACCATTTGAAACACTCCAAAACACATCCTGCACCATTGAAGGATCAGTTTCATTCGTAAGATTGAAAACAGCAGGTTCACACACATTATTGATATCTGTTGAAATAAGTGGAATTGGAAGCGGTGCAACAACAACACGAGTTGTCATAACCAATGGAGTAGATTCACAAACGTCTTCAATAGTAACTGTATATGTTGTTGTATATGATGGGTTAACATTGTTAATCGTATGATCTGCTCCAAGACCTGTTTCACCCGTGCTCCAGACAAATGTATATGGAACACCAATTCCACCTACCGCAGACGCTGAAAGTGATGTTGGATAGCCAGGACAAATTGTATCTTCAATCGAAATTGTTCCTGTAATTGGATTACGGATACTGACAACAATGCTCTCAACCGGAGAATCACAATTGTTTTGATTTGTAGCATAAACAGTGTAGGTTGTATTTGTTAAAGGATTAACCAACTGAGTTGCACCAGTATTGGTTGTATGATCCCAATTAAACGTATAACTTGTTCCTCCTGTAGCTGAAGCGATAAGTGTAGCCGTTCCATTTTCACAAATTAGTGTATCTGCACTGGCGGATATTGTCACAACTGGCGGATCTATAACTACTACTTGTGAACATGTTTGACAACCTGCGAAATTTCTAGAACAAACAGTGTAAGTTCCAGCGGCGAATCCACCTTGTGTTGAAGCCGTTTGCCATGTTGTTCCATTATTGAAACTAAATTCTTCAGCTAATGGACTTGTAATTGTAATCGTACCATCACTCAGACCACCGCATGATGGAGGTGTATATGATGTAGTTTGAGAAATATTAGTTACCAATACACGAACAGTATCTCTAAACATACCACAAATCGTATTATTTTCTCTTAGAATAAAAGAATATAAGCCCACTTGATTCACTGTTACCGTTGGTGTTAATGAATTGAAATTTGGTGCAAATGTCACCGTTGGAGTTGGAGTGATTCCAGCAGTTAAAAATTGCCATGATGGTGTGTTTGTCGGGCTGCTAATTGAACCAGACAAATAAATAGGTTGGCCTAAACATACTGTATCATCTATTCCTGCATTTGGAACTGGAGGCGGAACAACAGTAATCGTGAAAACTGCTGTATCAATAAATGCACTAGATGTGACAGTCGCTGGTTGAGTTACTTGTACTGAATATGTAGTCGTAACATTAGGGGTAACAGTAACATTAGTACCCGATGTAGTATTTGAAACACCATTTGTCACCAACCAATTAAACTGAGGAGCAGTTAAACCAGGAGTCGCAATATTTACCGTTGCACTTGTGCCTTGACAAATTGTTTGATCAGCAGCTGAAACACCACATACAACTTGAGCCGAACCAAAGAAATTCAAGTTTACATTTTGATTCGTAAAGCTATAATTGGACAGACATAGCATGTATGCTTGACCTGCAATTACATTTATAGGTGGCTGGTAACTTGATGGAGAACCATTTGGCGGTAAATTCCCTGCTGCTGCCATTCCTGTGTTACCATTGCATGTTCCATTCCAGTTGCATGAAACAGGAGCTAGCGTATTTCCATTTATTCCTGCACATGCTTGAGTTGGATTTGCATTTGGCATTGGCCACATAATCCAGTCAAAACATCCTCCAGCAGTTCCAATCATAGACCATTGCAATGTACCACTTGATACTACATTGATGGTTATAAAAGTAGATACTGTTTCTCCGGATAGTAAACAACCAGCGTTTATACCCTGAGGATTAGAGCTTGGGTTAGAAATGGATCCTGAGCTAAAATCAACCGTGTTGTATGCTGGTTGTGTTCCAACAATAGCAAAGGATGGTGTTGAACAACCAGGGATTGCCAGATTACAATTTACCGGTAATTGCTGCGCATAACTAATAGCCGCAACAACAAACATTAAGGGTACTAAAAACTTTTTTAAAGAAATCATGGTAATTAATTTTCGCACCCTTCAAAAGGGAAAGGTTTGATACTATCAACACCGTGTTGACCTACTTGAACACATCTAACTTTGTCTGCATACTGGCTGAACCATGAAATGAAATTTTCTTCAGTCAATGATTCTAAATTTTGCGTCAATATAAATGCTCTTTGCGTATTATAATCTAATCGAACAACCTTGATATAAGGATTTTCTCTCATTGTTGTTTGTAATTGAGCCATTTCTTCGGCTGTTGCCACTTCAATCATGCATTGACCAAAAAAGGAGGTAGATTGTGTTTGTGCCTTTACTTGTGAAGCCCCTAAAAGCAAGAAAAAGATAAGTCCTATTATTTTCATAAATGTATGAGTTTGGTTGTTAGACGATGACATTAAGATAAAGTTGCGTCTAGATTATGTAAAATTAAGTCAAAATGTCCCGAACACAAAAAAAGGGGGCAAATACCCCCTTATATGTTATTTATTTAACGAATAAATCGTTTTACTTCAAATATTTGAACTTTTTACCTGGAAAAACTGCTGTAGCTCCCAATTCTTCTTCAATTCGCAATAATTGATTGTATTTAGCCATACGATCACTTCTTGAAGCAGAACCAGTTTTAATCTGCCCTGTATTGAGTGCAACAGCTAAATCAGCAATCGTGCTGTCTTCTGTTTCACCACTGCGGTGACTCATTACGGATGTATATCCATTGCGAGTAGCCATTTGAACTGCTTCGATTGTTTCAGTCAATGTTCCAATTTGATTCACTTTAACCAAAATTGAATTTGCAATTCCTTCTTCAATTCCTCTAGACAAACGCTTTGTATTTGTTACGAACAAATCATCACCAACTAATTGTACCTTATCACCTAAAACCTCTGTTGCCAGCTTCCATCCTGCCCAATCATCTTCGGCCAAACCGTCTTCAATTGATACAATCGGGTACTTTTCACACCAGTTTCTCCAGAATTCAACCATTTCAGTCGAACTCATCTCCTCTCCAGTTGAATGGAAGATGTATTTTCCTTTGTCTGCGTCATAAAATTCTGAAGCAGCTGCATCCAATGCAATAAACATATCCACTCCAGGCTTAAATCCAGCCCTTTCAATTGCTTGAACAACTACTTGAATGGCTTCTTCATTTGATCCTAAATTTGGCGCAAAACCACCTTCGTCACCAACGTTCGTTGACATTCCTTTTTCTTTCAGCACCCCTTTCAAGTGATGAAAAACCTCAGTTCCCCAGCGCAAACCTTCTGAAAAAGAACTCGCCCCGAAAGGCATTACCATAAATTCTTGGATATCGATAAGGTTATCAGCATGTGAGCCACCATTTAGAATATTCATCATTGGAACTGGCATTGTTACTGCACCAACACCTCCTATATAGCGGTACAAACTTAATCCCGATTCTAAAGAAGCTGCGCGGGCAACTGCTAAAGAAACTCCTAAAATAGCATTAGCACCTAAATTCGATTTGTTCTCTGTACCATCAAGACGAATCAACAATGAATCAACTCCTTTCTGATCCAAGACATCAAAACCATGTAATGCATCATTGATAATCGTATTAACATTCGAAACCGCTTTCAAAACACCTTTTCCAAGGTACTTACTTTTATCTCCGTCACGCAATTCAACCGCTTCATGTATTCCAGTTGATGCACCAGAAGGAACCGCTGCTCTTCCAACATAACCGTTTAATGTTATTACATCTACCTCAACTGTCGGATTACCACGTGAATCTAATATTTGTCTCGCTATAACTTTTTGTATCTGGCTCATAACTTATTTTTTTTTCATGTTATCAATAAATTGATCAAATAGGTATCTTGAATCGTGTGGACCAGCAGATGCCTCTGGATGATACTGTACGGAGAAGATTGGTTTTCCCACAATTTCAATTCCAGCAATCGTATCATCATTCAAATGACGGTGTGTAACTTGAATCGCAGGATTTAAGTCAATACTCGATTTTGAAATTACAAAACCATGATTCTGCGAAGTAATTTCACCTTTTCCTGATTTCAAATTCATGATTGGGTGATTAATTCCTCTGTGACCATTAAACATTTTTTCTGTTTTCAACCCTTGGCTTAAGCCTAATATCTGATGTCCCAAACAAATACCAAAAATCGGCTTACCGCTTTCAACTAATTCTTTCACCAATTGAATTGAATTTGGCATTGCAGAAGGGTCACCAGGTCCATTCGATAACATATATCCATCAGGACTAAAGCTATCCATATCTGCCTTAGAAGAATTTAAGGGGAACACTTTTACGTGACATCCTCTTTCAACTAAGCAGCGCACTATGTTCTTTTTAACACCGAAATCAATTAATGAAACCTTGTACTGAGGATTTTCAGGACAAACTTCGTATGCTTCTGTGCAAGCGACTTTAGAAGAAAGTTCTAAACCATCCATCGATGGAGCATTGGCAACAATTTCTTTTAATTGATTTACATCGAGAATTTCAGAAGATATAACAGCATTCATTGCTCCTTTACTTCTGATGTGACGCACAAGCGAACGTGTGTCTAAATCAGAAATCCCGACAGTGCTACTTTGAAGCATCAATTCTTCCAATGATCCTGTTGCTGAAGTTCTAGAATAAATCTCAGAGAATTTTTTAGTAACTAAACCAGCAATTTTAATTGAATCTGATTCAACTTCTTCTGTATGAACCCCATAATTTCCTATATGAGACGTCGTCATAATTAAAATTTGACCAAAATAAGAAGGGTCTGTGAATACTTCTTGGTAACCAGTCATTCCTGTATTGAATGCAATTTCACCTGTAGTTGTACCAATTTTACCAGTAGCAACACCTTCAAATACTGTTCCGTCGGCTAAAACGAGCACAGCAGGTTTTCTTTGTTCCATTCTCTAATTTTTTGCAAAGTTAGAATTTCAAATCAATACTAAAGAATGAAATACAAAAAAAGGGACAATGTTTCCATTGTCCCTTTCTATTTTGTTGAAAAATATTATTTTTCTTCAGTCGATTCCTCGTCAGCTGATTCTTCGTCAGTTGCTGACTCAGCATCCGCAGATGTCTCTTCAGAACTTGTAGGCTCTTCAGTTGCTTCAACAACTTCTTCTGTTTCTGCTTCAACTTCAGTCGCTGCAACAGTTTCATCAGAAGATGCTTTTCCACCTCTTCTTGAACGACGTGTTGTTTTCTTCGCTTTTTCGTTTGTATAGATTTCATTGAAATCTACCAATTCAATAATGCACATTTCAGCGTTATCACCTAATCGATATCCTGTACGAATGATACGAGTGTATCCACCTGTACGATCAGCGATTTTCGGCGCTACGTCTCTGAATAATTCAGTTACGATTTCTTTGTTTTGCAAATAACTAAATACAATTCTACGAGAGTGAGTTGTATCTGTTTTTGATTTTGTAAGCAAAGGCTCTACATATCCTCTCAACGCTTTTGCTTTAGCAACAGTAGTACTGATTCGTTTGTGAAGAATAAGAGAACTTGCCATGTTAGATAGCATCGCTTTTCTGTGCGCTGACTTTCTACCTAAATTGTTTACTTTATTACCGTGTCTCATGTTTAAAATTTCGTAAGTAACGGTTAACTGGATCTTTTCTAAGGTATCGCCTAAGTCCAACCACCTATTACGCCATTATTAATTAATTGCGATACTAATCTTTATCTAATTTATATTTAGAAACATTCATTCCGAAAGAAAGACCTTTGTTATCAACTAAGTCTTCTAATTCTGTAAGTGATTTCTTACCGAAATTACGGAATTTCAAGAGGTCGTTTTTATTGTAAGAAACAAGGTCACCCAATGTTTCAACATCAGCAGCCTTAAGACAATTCAATGCACGAACAGACAAATCCATATCTACCAATTTCGTCTTTAATAATTGACGCATGTGTAAAGATGTTTCATCAAACTCTTCTGTTTCTGCTTTTACTTCGCTATCCAACGTAATACGCTCGTCAGAGAAAAGCATAAAGTGGTGGATAAGAATTTTAGCAGCTTCTTTCAACGCTTCTTTCGGATGCACTGAACCGTCAGACGTGATATCAAGAACTAATTTCTCGTAATCTGTCTTTTGCTCAACACGGTAATTTTCAATTGAGTACTTTACATTCTTAATTGGTGTAAAGATTGAATCAATGAAAATTGTTCCAAATGGAGCTGCGCTTACTTTGTTTTCTTCAGCAGGAACATAACCACGTCCTTTAATAATTGTCAACTCGATTTCCAACTTTACAGATGGTTCCATGTTGCAAATTACTAAATCTGAATTCAATACTTGGAATGCAGAAGTGAAGCGACCTAAATCACCAGCTGTCAAACGATCTTGACCAGAAATTGAAACAACTACAGTTTCAGAATCAGTTCCTTCGATTTGTTGTTTAAAACGAACTTGTTTAAGGTTCAAAATAATCTCCGTTACATCTTCTACTACTCCTTTAATTGTAGTGAATTCATGATCTACACCTTCGATTCTTATTGACGCAATTGCAAATCCTTCTAATGAAGAAAGTAAAATACGACGCAAAGAGTTACCAATTGTGATACCATATCCAGGCTCCAAAGGACGAAATTCGAATTGTCCTTGGTGCTCATCGGACTGAATCATGATAACTTTGTCCGGTTTTTGAAAATCTAAAATAGCCATTTGTTTTTCTTCTTTTTACTTGTTTTTCGGTTGCGCGATTAAAAGGTGTGAAGAGAGTCCTTCCAATCCTTTAGCCGAAAACCAATGTTATTATTAATTTACCCAAACAGTCGCCTATTGGCTACTCTCCTAATGCTTACGCAGTGGATTACTTAGAGTATAATTCGACGATTAACTGTTCTTTAATGTTTTCAGGAATCATTTCACGTGAAGGCACGCTTAACAATTTACCAGACATATCAGAATTGTTCCAATCTAACCAATCATATTTTTTGCTGTTTGCAGAAAGTGATCCCGTGATTGCCTCTAAAGATTTAGATTTTTCACGAACACCAATTACATCACCAATTTTAACTGTGTAAGAAGGAATGTTAACGATTTCACCATTAACAGTAATGTGTTTGTGTGAAACGAATTGACGAGCAGCACTACGAGTAGGTGCAACACCTAAACGGAAAACTGTATTATCTAGACGTGTTTCACATAATTGCAACAAGTTTTCACCTGTAATACCTTTCATTCTAGACGCTTTAACGAACATGTTCGAGAATTGACGCTCTAAAATACCATACGTATATTTTGCTTTTTGTTTTTCAGTAAGTTGGATTGCATATTCTGACTGCTTTCCACCTCTTCTTTTGTTAGGGCCATGTTGTCCAGGACCGTAAGCTCTTTTGTCCAATGCTTTATCAGGGCCAAAAATTGGTTCTCTGAATCGGCGCGCAATCTTTGATTTTGGACCTCTATATCTTGCCATCTTTATGTAATTATGGAGAGGGTTATGAATTAAGGCTTTCCTTCGATAACTTATTCCTCTCGCGGTTTATAATACTATATTATACTCGACGTCTTTTTGGTGGACGACAACCATTGTGTGGAAGTGGAGTTACATCCACGATTTCCGTAACTTCGATACCAGCATTGTGTAATGCACGGATAGCTGATTCACGACCAGCACCAGGTCCTTTTACATACACTTTTACTCTACGTAATCCGAAGTCATGTGCTTCTTTCGCTGCATCTTCTGCTGACACTTGTGCAGCATAAGGTGTGTTCTTTTTAGAACCTTTGAAGCCCATTTTACCAGCGGACGACCAAGAAATTACTTGACCGGCGTTGTTAGTCAAAGAGATAATTACGTTGTTGAAGGTAGCTTGAATATGCGCTTCACCTGCCGCGTCTACTTTGACATTTTTCTTCTTCTTTTGATTTGACTTTGCCATTATTTTTAATTTGAAGATTTAAAGATTACCAGATTTGAAATTTCAAATCGTCGAATCCTCAAATTCACTAATTACTACTATTTAGTTGCTTTCTTCTTGTTAGCAACAGTTTTTCTTTTACCTTTTCTTGTACGAGAATTGTTCTTTGTACGCTGACCTCTAAGTGGCAAACCAGCACGGTGACGGATTCCACGGAAAGATCCGATATCCATCAAACGCTTGATGTTCAATTGAACTTCAGAACGCAATTGACCTTCAGTTTTCACTTCGTTCACCGCAACACGAATAGCAGAAAGCTGTTCGTCATTCCAGTCTTGTACTTTAGTGTTTTCGTCAACACCACTATCCTTCAAAATTTTCTTTGAAGTACTTCTACCAATCCCATAGATGTAAGTTAAACCAATAACTCCTCTTTTGTTCTTTGGTAAATCTATTCCTGCAATACGTGCCATACCTTTTAAATATTACCCTTGTCTTTGTTTAAGTTTAGGATTCTTTTTATTAATCACATAAACTCTTCCCTTTCTCTTAACGATCTTGCAATCTGCAGAACGCTTTTTTACGGATGCTCTAACTTTCATCTTTTCTTTAATTAAGGAAACTTCCTATTTATATCTAAATGAAATTCTACCTTTTGTTAAATCATAAGGTGACATTTCCACTCTAACTCTATCTCCAGGAAGAATTTTGATGTAAAACATCCTCATTTTTCCTGAAATATGTGCTGTAATCACATGTCCATTTTCCAATTCAACTCTAAACATTGCATTGGATAACGCTTCGATGATTACGCCATCTTGTTCAATTGATGCTTGCTTCGCCATAATTACATTCCTGACAGTTCACCAGCAGATCTTCTGCCTTTAACTCGTGTTCCTTCCATCAAACCATCCATATGACGATTCAATAAATATGACTCAATTTGCTGCAATGTATCTAATACAACACCCACCATGATTAACATTGATGTGCCACCGAAGAACATTGCAAACGCATCATTTACTCCAGCAATTTTTGCAATTGCAGGAATAATAGCGATCAAAGCTAAGAATACAGATCCAGGGAACGTAATTCTTGAAACTAATGTATCGATGTATTCAGCTGTTTCTTCACCTGGTCTAACACCTGGTATAAAACCTCCACTTCGTTTTAAATCATCTGCGATTTTACGAGGGTTAATCATAATTGCTGTGTAGAAGTATGTAAAAACAATAATCAATACAGCAAGTAACACATTATAGCTTACGCCATAAATATCACCCAATGTTCGTTGAATAAAGTTTCCACCACCATCTCCTCCTGCAAAAATCATTACAGGAATTGTCATGATTGCTTGAGCAAAAATGATTGGCATTACACCACTAGCATTTACTTTAATAGGCAGGTAACTTCTTGCACCTTGTTCGTCAACACTTCTCGCACCTACAACTCTTTTAGCCGTATTGAGCGGGATTTTTCTGACTCCTTGTACAATTAACACGGTACCAAGTACCACTACCATGAAAGCAACAATTTCCAAAACAATTTTAATCAAATTGCCTGCATTGATACCGAATTCAGCAACAAATGCTTCCGGTAGACGAGCAAGGATACCAACTGTAATTAACAAAGAGATACCGTTTCCAATTCCTTTGTCAGTGATTCGTTCACCTAACCAAACAGCAAACATAGATCCTGCTATTAAGACAAGAATTGTTTGTGTCCACCAAAAAGTAGAAGCATCTTCAGGTAAAGCACCTTTAGATTCTACATACAACTTAAGGTAGCTTGGCGCTTGAAGTGCACAAATTACAATCGTAAGAATACGCGTATAATTGTTTATACGTTTCCTTCCTGATTCACCTTCATTTTGCATTTTCTGAATTACCGGTACGGCTATCCCTAATAACTGCATGATAATCGATGCACTAATATAGGGCATGATTCCTAATGCCATCACTGAGGCATTAGAAAATCCACCGCCAGAAAACAGGGAAAGTAAAGTCTCCAATGTATTCTGTTCACCAGATGCTTGCGCATTCGTTAGTGCCGTGTAGTTTACACCCGGCAAGATGATAAACGAACCTACTCGGTAGACAAGGATTAACGTAAGAGTTAAAATAATTCTCTTTCTAAGTTCCTCAACTTTCCAGATATTCTTAATATTCTGTATAAAACGTTTCATTCTAAAAAAAATGTTGGCAAAGTTAATTAGATTTCTGAACAAACACCACCTTGACCTTCAATTACTGTTTTAGCAGTACCAGAAAATTTGTGTGCAGTTACATTGATCTTCGATTTCAACTCGCCTCTTCCTAGAATTTTAACAAGTTCATTTCTTGAAACTAGTCCGTTCTCACGTAAAACTTCAGGAGTAATTTCCGAAATATTTTTACGTTCGATTAACGACTGAATGATATCAAGATTGATTGCCTTGTATTCAACGCGGTTAATATTTTTGAAACCAAATTTAGGTACACGTCTTTGAAGTGGCATTTGCCCACCTTCAAAACCGATTTTTTTACTGTATCCTGAACGTGACTTCGCTCCCTTGTGTCCTCGGGTAGATGTTCCTCCGTGTCCAGATCCCTGTCCACGTGCGATTCTCTTTTCTCTGTTAACAGATCCTTTCGCTGGAGTTAAATTATTTAGATTCATTTCGATTCGATTTTAAAGTTTTACTCAACAACTTCGATCAGATGCTGAATCTTTTTGACCATCCCAAGGATTTGAGGAGTTGCCTCCTTTTCAATCGTTTGATTCAACTTTCTAAATCCTAACGCTTTTATCGTTGCTTTTTGATCAGCTGGACGTCTAATAGCGCTTCTTACTTGCTTAATTTTAATTGTAGCCATGATTATAAGTCTATTAACCGTTAAACACTTTGTCCAATGTGATTCCTCTCTGTCTTGCTACGCTTACTGCGTCACGCATTTTAGATAGAGCATCGATCGTTGCTTTCACCACGTTATGAGGATTTGAAGATCCTTGTGATTTAGCAAGTACGTTATGTACTCCTACACTTTCAAGAACTGCACGCATCGCACCACCGGCGATAACACCTGTACCATCTGAAGCTGGCTTTAAAAGTACTTCAGCACCACCAAATTTCCCTTTTTGAGAATGTGGTACTGTTCCTCTTAAAATTGGAACTTTAATCAGATTTTTCTTAGCGTCATCAATTCCTTTGGTAATTGCTTCAGTTACTTCTTTTGCTTTGCCCAAACCATGGCCAACGATTCCATGCTCATCACCTACCACTACAATAGCTGAGAAACTAAATGTACGTCCACCTTTCGTTACTTTCGTAACACGGTTTACAGACACGAGTTTGTCTTTCAACTCTATTTCCGAAGATTTTACTCTGTTTACTACTTGTGCTGCCATGTCTTAAAATTTTAGTCCGCCTTCTCTAGCTGAGTCAGCCAATTGTTTAACTCTACCGTGGTATAAGTATCCGTTGCGATCAAACACAACAGTCTCAATACCAGCTTTCAAAGCCTTTTCAGCGACTTCTTTTCCAACAACAGCAGCTTGATCAGTTTTTGACTTATTGTCAACTGCACTGTTTTTGTATGATGAAGATGAAACTAACGTAACACCGTTAATATCATCAATCAATTGAGCATATATCTGTTTGTTACTGCGATATACAGACAAACGAGGTAACTTAGAAGTGCCAGAAATTTTCTTTCTGATTCTTCGCTTGATTTTAGCTCTTCTGTTTAATTTACTAAATGCCATAACTCTAAAAATTATTTTTTACCTGCAGATTTACCAGCTTTTCTTCTGATTTCTTCACCCATGAATCGAATACCTTTTCCTTTGTAAGGTTCTGGTTTACGAAGGGAACGAATCTTAGCAGCTACTTGACCCAAAAGTTGTTTGTCATAAGACTCAAGT
This sequence comes from Crocinitomicaceae bacterium, assembly GCA_044233275.1. Classification (GTDB taxonomy): domain Bacteria; phylum Bacteroidota; class Bacteroidia; order Flavobacteriales_D; family Crocinitomicaceae; genus M0103. Next base: position 12,822 of record JBIIKG010000017.1, read on the forward strand.
GTTACCACTGGAGCTTTACCTTTTTGAGTATCTGCAGATACCTTAATTTCCGAAGGAACTTCTAAAATAATTGCGTGAGAGTATCCCAATGCTAATTCCAACTGTTGACCAGTTGCAGTTGCACGGTAACCTACACCGATTACTTCTAATTCCTTCTTGTACCCTTCTGATACACCAACTACCATATTGTGCAATAAAGCACGATATAAACCATGTTTTGCACGGTGCGCAGGTGCGTCTGATTCGCGGCTGAAAGTTATTGTATTGTCCTCTATGGTTAAAGTAACACAAGAATCAATTTCTTGTGTCAACTCACCTTTAGAACCCTTAACGGTAACGATATTACCGTTTAACTTTACGTCTACTCCACTCGGGATGTTTACTGGGGATTTACCTATCCTTGACATTTCTTAAAACTTAAAATTAATATACGTAGCAAAGAACTTCTCCACCAACGTTTAGTTTTCTTGCTTCTTTATCAGTAATTACACCTTTTGAAGTAGAAACGATTGCAATACCTAGTCCGTTAAGAACTCTTGGCATTTCAGTTGACCCACTATACTTACGAAGTCCTGGTCTAGAAGCTCTTTGCAATTTTGTGATTGCTGGAACTTTCGTTGACGGATTGTACTTCAAAGCGATTTTGATCACACCTTGTTTTTCGTCTTCTTCAAATTTGTAATTAGCGATATAACCTTGATCAAATAAAATTTGAGCCATTGCTCTTTTTACATTTGAACCAGGGATCTCTACTATTTTCAATCCAGCCGAACTCGCGTTACGGATTCTGGTTAGAAAATCTGCTATAGGATCTGTTGTCATAATCTTCCTATTTTCTTTTAATTACCAACTAGCTTTCTTAACTCCTGGGATCTTACCCGCCAAAGCCATTTCACGGAATGTTACCCTCGAAACACCAAATTGACGCATGTAACCTCTCGGACGACCAGTCAAACCACAACGGTTATGAACACGGATCTTCGAAGAGTTTGCAGGTAGCTTTTGAATAGCCATCATTGCATCCCATTTAGCAGCCAATACTTCTTCAGAATCGTCAGACGACTTAATAACTTTCGTTAAAGCCTCACGTTTCTTAGCGTACTGTACCACCATTCTTTCTCTTTTGCGCTCACGCGCTTTCATTGATTCTTTAGCCATTTCCTTTTATTTTTTAATGAATGGGAAACCGAATGCATCTAGAAGCGCTTTTGCTTCCTCATCGCTATCTGCTGATGTAACAAAAGTGATGTCCATTCCTAAGATACGGTTCACTTTGTCGATATCAATTTCAGGGAAGATGATGTGTTCTTTAACACCTAAGTTAAAGTTTCCACGTCCATCAAATCCTTTTGGATTGATACCTCTAAAGTCACGTGTTCTTGGAAGAGCCACTGCGATAAGACGATCTAAGAATTCATACATTCTTTCACCTCTTAACGTAACTTTTGTTCCGATTGGCATACCTTTTCTAAGTTTGAAATTCGAGATATCTTTCTTAGAAATAGTTGTAATTGCTTTTTGTCCAGCGATTCTAGACAAATCAGCAACTGCGCTATCGATTAACTTCTTGTCAGCAACTGCATCGCCCATTCCTTGGCTTAATACAATTTTCTGTAGTTTGGGAACTCTCATTAAAGTTTTGTATCCAAACTTTTCAGTTAATGCAGGAATAATTTCTGCACTATACTTTTCCTTCAGTCTTGGTGTATAACTCATTACTTAATCTCCTCCCCTGACTTTTTTGAATAACGTACTATTTTTCCTTCAGCGTTCACTTTGCGACCAGTGCGTGTTGCCTGACCTTTGTGAACTAACATAAGGTTTGAAATATGGATACTTGATTCTTTCTCCACGATTCCACCTTGAGGATCCGTTGCACTTGGTTTAGTGTGTTTCTTAACGATATTCACACCTTCAACAAGGGCACGCATTTTCTTTCTGTCGATAATTAGGACTTTCCCTTCTTTATCTTTTGATTCACCCGTGATAACTTTCACTGTGTCTCCTACTTTAACGTGTAATTTCTGTTGCATAACTTCAATTATTTTAAAGTACCTCAGGGGCTAATGAAACAACCTTCATATAGTTATTCTCTCTTAGCTCACGAGCAACTGGTCCGAAAATACGAGTACCTCTCATCTCACCCGCTTGATTCAAAATAACGCAAGCGTTATCATCGAAACGAATGTATGAACCATCTGCACGGCGTACTTCTTTTTTGGTTCTTACGACCACTGCCTTGGCTACCGTTCCTTTTTTGACGGCACCAGAGGGCATTGCACTCTTGACAGCAACAACGATTTTGTCGCCAACTGAAGCGTAACGGCGTCTTGTGCCTCCGAGTACTCGGATACACAATACCTCCTTAGCTCCGGAGTTGTCTGCTACTGCAAGTCTTGATTCTACCTGTATCATTACTTAGTTTTATTTAGCTCTTTCGACAATTTCTACTAATCTCCAGTTCTTTGATTTACTCAAAGGACGGGTTTCCATGATCTTAACTGTATCACCAATGTTACAGTCATCATTTTCGTCGTGGGCTACAAATTTAGTCGTCATTTTAACGAACTTCCCGTATTTCGGGTGTTTCACCTTACGCTCAACGGACACGACAATCGACTTCTGCATTTTATTGCTAGTTACGACTCCGATTCGTTCTTTTCTTAAATTACGCTTTTCCATTTCAAGCTCATTTCATTTTTAAACAAGCAACTAAGCTTGTGCTTCACGTTGTGTCAATTCAGTTTTCAATCGTGCGATTGTTTTTCTGACCTTTCTTATTTGAATCGGATTTTCCATTGGAGCAACACTGTGTGTAAGTTTTAACTTATACAATTGCTCCGAAAAATCGGTGATTCTACTTTTTAGGTCGTCGGCTGAAAGCTTTGTGATTTCTTGCTGCTTCATACTATTTTTCTATTTCTCTGGTATAACATAATCGTTGCGCACAACGAATTTGCATTTCACCGGCATCTTTTGTGCTGCCAAACGCATTGCTTCTTTAGCGATTTCATACGAAACTCCATCTGCTTCAAACATAATGCGTCCTGGTTTTACTACTGCTACCCAGTGACTTGGAGCACCTTTACCTTTACCCATTCGGACTTCTGCTGGTTTTGAGGTAACCGGCTTGTCTGGGAAGATACGGATCCACACCTGACCTTCACGTTTCATATATCGGGTTACGGCGATACGTGAAGCTTCAATCTGGCGTGATGTGATCCATCCAGGCTCCAATGTTTTTAGACCGAACGAACCGAAAGCAATAGTACTACCTCTTTGAGCTAGTCCTCTGTTTCGACCTTTCTGTACCCTTCTAAACTTGGTTCTTTTTGGCTGTAACATCTCTTACGTCTTTTTAACTTAACTGTTTATTTTTTCTTTCTCTTAGCACCACCCATTGGTTTTCTTGGTCCAGCATTTCCACCTGCTTTCGCAGCCGATGCAGACATTCCAACATTTGGTGAAAGATCACGTTTCCCATACACTTCTCCCTTGCATATCCACACTTTGATACCCAAGCGACCGTAAGTTGTATGTGCTTCGGAAACTGCATAATCGATGTCAGCTCTGAACGTATGTAACGGAGTACGTCCATCTTTGTACATCTCTGAACGAGCCATCTCTGCGCCATTCAAACGTCCGGAAATCTTAACTTTGATTCCTTCAGCTCCCATACGCATTGTACTCGCTATTGCCATTTTAATTGCTCTTCTAAAAGAAATACGAGCTTCTAACTGACGAGCGATTCCATCTGCAACTAAACGAGCATCCAATTCTGGACGTTTCACCTCGAAGATGTTGATTTGGATTTCTTTCTTCGTCAATTTCTTTAACTCTTCTTTCAACTTGTCTACCTCTTGTCCGCCTTTTCCAATGATTACTCCTGGTCGAGCTGTGTTGATCGTAACTGTAACAAGTTTAAGTGTTCTCTCGATAATAATTTTCGCGATACTAGCTCTTGATAAACGAGCATTTAGATATTTACGGATTTGGTCGTCTTCTACAAGCTTATCTTTGTAGTTGTCGCCACCGTACCAGTTAGACTCCCATCCATGGATGAAGCCTAATCTATTGCCAATCGGATTTGTTTTTTGTCCCATTATCCCAACTTATTTAGCACCATCAACAACAATGGTAACATGGTTTGATCTTTTTCTAACTCTATGCGCTCTTCCTTGAGGAGCCGCCTGAATTCTTTTCAACATTGCACCGCCGCCAACTTCAATAGTTTTAACGACAAGTGTTTCTTCCTCAATGCTTTTTCCTTCGTTTTTAGCTTCCCAGTTCGCAATTGCTGAACGAAGAAGTTTCTCTAAACTAGTAGAAGCATCTTTGGCGTTGTGTTGCAGTATGTTTAGAGCTTTATTTACTTCAACTCCTCTAATAAGATCTGCAACAAGTCTCATTTTTCTTGGAGCAATAGAAGATCCAATCAAACTTGCAATTGCTGTTTGACCTTTAGCTTCTTTTAATTTCTCAGCTCTTAATTTTTTCCTAGCACCCATGACTTTGCTATATTATCTTTTTTTATCCTTCTTATTCCCTGCATGGCCTCTAAAGTTACGCGTTGGAGCGAACTCGCCCAATTTGTGACCGACCATGTTCTCAGTTGCGAAAACAGGAATGAACTTATTACCATTGTGCACCGCGAATGTCAATCCTACGAATTCCGGAGTAATCGTAGATGCTCTCGACCATGTCTTAATAACAGCTTTGCTGTTTGACACTTGTGCATCATCCACACGTTTCATCAACTTGTAGTGAACAAAAGGTGGTTTTTTCAACGAACGACTCATATCTTACTTATTTTTTTCTTCTTTCGATGATAAACTTATCTGAATACTTTTTCTTGTCACGTGTCTTGTAACCTTTAGCAGGCATACCATTACGTGAGCGCGGGTGACCTCCAGAGTTACGGCCTTCACCACCACCCATAGGGTGATCGACAGGGTTCATAACAACACCACGCACACGTGGACGGCGGCCTAACCAACGAGAGCGACCAGCTTTACCGGAAACTGCTAAGTTGTGTTCAGCATTAGATACAGATCCGATCGTTGCCATACATGTAGTTAAGATCATTCTAGTTTCACCAGAAGGCATTTTAACGATTGCATAACGACCATCACGAGCGTTCAATTGAGCGTAAGTACCAGCTCCACGAGCAATAGCACCACCTTTACCAGGTTTTAATTCAATATTATGAATTACAGTACCAAGTGGAACATCACTTAAGAAAAGTGCATTTCCAACATTTGGCGTCGCTGTTTTTCCAGCAACTACAGTGTCTCCAACTTTTAATCCGTTAGGAGCAATAATGTAGCGCTTTTCACCATCAGCGTAATACAACAAAGCGATGTGTGCTGTACGGTTTGGATCGTATTCGATCGACTTAACCGTAGCAGGAACGTCTTGCTTGTCTCTTTTGAAATCAACAATACGGTATCTTTGTTTGTGACCACCACCGATGTAGCGCATAGTCATTCTACCGTCATTGTTACGACCACCAGATTTGTTCTTCTTCGAAACTAGACTCTTTTCTGGAGTACCAGTCGTGATTTCAGAATAATCGCTGATGATCTTGTGTCTCTGCCCTGGAGTGATAGGCTTGAATTTTTTAAGACCCATTCGTCAACTACTTAAAAATTATTAAATAAATCAATCGTCTCTCCTTCTGCTACCGTTACAATCGCTTTTTTCCATATGCGATTCGGTTGCTCAACGATACCTTTGTTAGTAAATTTAACAGAGGATTTGCCACCGCCATAATTCATTGTACGTACTTCAGTAATACTGACTCCGTATAATTTCTCGACGGCTTTTTTAATTTCGATCTTATTTGCCTTTCTGTCTACAGCGAAAGTGAAACGATTCAACTTTTCAGTAGCAGCAGTTGCTTTTTCTGTTATTAAAGGCTTTTTGATAACTATTTTCATCATCAATTAATTTAAAATCTTTTCAATCACTGAAATTGAGCTTTCAGCAAGAACTACTTTCTTCGCGTTCAAAACATCGAATGTATTTACTGAATCAGCCGTTACGACTTTCACTCTTCCAAGATTACGAGAAGACAAATACACGTTATCATTTTGTTCACCTAGAATCAATAAAACTTTTTCATTGTCTAGTTTCAAGGCTGACAATAACGCTTTGAATTCTTTCGTTTTTGCAGCGTCAAATTTCAAATCTTCCAAAACTAAAATTCCTTCATTTTTCGCTTTGTAAGAGAAAGCCGATTTTCTAGCTAATCTCTTTAATTTGATATTTAATTTAAAGTGATAGTTTCTTGGTCTTGGTCCGAAAATACGACCACCACCTACACGCGTACCAGACTTGATACTACCAGCACGTGCTCCACCAGTTCCTTTTTGTTTTTTGATTTTCTTTGTTGATCCAGAAATTTCTGCTCTTTCTTTTGACTTGTGCGTTCCTTGACGACGATTTGCCAAGTGTTGCTTAACGTCTAAGTAAATAGCGTGATCGTTTGGTTCAATTCCAAACACTGAATCTGAAAGCGTTACTTTTTTCGAAGTAACTTTTCCACTCGCGTCTATTATTTTTAAATCCATTACTTCAAAATTGTTACGGTTGAACCTTTCGCTCCAGGAATAGATCCTTTCACTACGATGATATTCTTGTCTGTAAGAACCTTTAATATTACAAGATTCTCCATCAACGCTCGCTTGTTACCCATTTGACCACCCATGCGCATTCCTTTGAATACACGTGCAGGATAAGAACAAGCTCCAATTGATCCTGGTGCTCTAAGACGGTTGTGCTGACCGTGAGTCGCTTGACCCACACCACCAAATCCGTGTCTTTTTACAACACCTTGGAAACCTTTACCTTTTGAAGTTCCTGCGATACTTACGAACTCGCCTTCTTCAAAAATATTGATGTTTACTACATCACCAAGGTTAAGACCGTCAAATCCTTTGAATTCAACTAATTTTGACTTTGGAGAGGTATTGGCTTTCTTGAAGTGACCTTTCAATGCGTTAGGAGTATTTTTCTCCTTACGATCTCCAAATCCCAACTGAATAGCTTCGTAACCATCTCTGTCTTGTGTTTTTACTTGCGTAACAACACAAGGACCCGCTTCTATCACTGTGCATGGTAATGCTTTACCCTCGGCACTGTAGATGCTAGTCATTCCGATTTTTCTACCAATAATTCCCGGCATACTTTAGTTATTAATAATTAAACTTTAATTTCTACATCAACTCCACTAGGAAGCTCAAGACGCATTAATGCATCAACAGTCTTCGCTGAAGAACTATAGATATCTAACAATCTTTTGTACGAACACAATTCGAACTGCTCACGCGCTTTTTTGTTAACGTGTGGAGATCTTAATACTGTATAAATTCTTTTGTGCGTTGGTAATGGAATTGGTCCACTAACTACTGCTCCAGTAGCTTTTACAGTTTTTACGATTTTCTCTGCTGACTTGTCAACAAGGTTGTGATCGTATGACTTTAATTTTATTCTTATTTTTTGGCTCATCTATCTTGTAATTAGACTGAAACTATAATTAATTTTTAGCAGCAACTAGGTCCGCAACATTCTTCGGTGCTTCTGCAAAATGCGAGAATTCCATAGTTGACGTTGCACGTCCTGAAGACATTGTACGCAATTGAGTTACGTAACCGAACATTTCAGAAAGTGGAACATCTGCTTTCAAAACCTTAGCTCCATTTTTATCATCCATTCCTTTCATTATTCCTCTTCGGCGATTCAAGTCACCTACCACATCACCCATGTTTTCTTCTGGAGTGATTACCTCTAGTTTCATAATTGGTTCCAATAAAATTGGTTTACAATTTTTCAACGCGGCACGGTAAGCCATTTTAGCTGCCAATTCGAATGATAAAGAATCTGAATCGACCGCATGGAATGAACCATCAATTAATTCAACTTTTAATGCTTCAACTGGATATCCAGCTAATACACCATTTTTCATTGATTCTTTGAAGCCTTTTTCAACTGAAGGGATGTATTCACGTGGAATGTTACCACCTTTAATTGAATTAATGAATTCCAATCCTGATTTTTCTTTATTGTCCTGTGGAGAAATCTTAACATAAATGTCAGCAAATTTACCACGTCCACCAGATTGCTTTTTGTACACTTCACGGTGATCAATAGAATCAGTAATATCTTCACGATATGTTACTTGAGGAGCTCCTTGATTTACTTCAACCTTAAACTCACGCTTCAAACGGTCAACAATTATTTCAAGGTGTAACTCGCCCATTCCAGAAATGATTGTTTGTCCTGACTCTTCGTCTGTATTTACACGGAAAGTTGGATCTTCTTCAGATAATTTGTTCAAACCAGTTGACAATCTATCAGAATCCGCTTGAGTTTTAGGCTCAATTGCAATACCGATAACTGGATCTGGGAAGTCCATAGACTCAAGAATAATTGGATGACCTTCAGCACAAAGTGTATCACCAGTACGAATATCCTTAAATCCAACTACCGCGCCGATATCACCAGCACCTAATTCATCAATTTGATTTTGCTTGTTAGCGTGCATCTGGAAGATACGTGAAATACGTTCTTTTTGACCAGAACGAGTATTATAAACGTAAGATCCAGCTGGTAAATTACCAGAATAAGCACGTACGAAACACAAACGACCTACGAAAGGATCCGTTGCAATCTTAAATGCTAAACCAGCAAATGGCTCATCAAAAGAAGGTTGACGTGTAATAGGCTCATCCGTTTTAGGATTAATACCTGTAATGCCATCAACATCTAAAGGTGAAGGTAAAATTTCCATTACCATATCCAACATCGCTTGAACACCTTTGTTTTTGAAGGCAGTTCCACACATCATTGGTACAACTTTACCAGTAATAGTAGCTTGTCTCAAGGCATCCAAGATTTCTCTTTCAGTAAGAGATTCTGGATCTTCGAAGTATTTCTCCATCAACTCTTCGTTGAATTCAGCAACAGCTTCTAATAATTTTTCTCTGTATTCACGTGCTTCATCAAGAATATCATCAGGAATTGGAACTTCTTTAAAAGTCATCCCTTGATCATGCTCATTCCAAACAATACCTTTGAAGTTGATCAAATCAACAACACCTGTAAATGAATCTTCAGCTCCGATTGGAATTTGAAGTGGTAAAGCGTGACTTCCTAACATGTCCTTAACTTGTTTACACACGTTTAAGAAATCTGCACCTTGACGGTCCATTTTGTTAACGAAACCAAGACGAGGTACATTATAGTTGTTTGCTAATCTCCAGTTTGTTTCAGATTGAGGTTCAACACCATCAACTGCTGAAAACAAGAATACCAAACCATCTAACACACGTAATGAACGATTCACCTCAACTGTAAAGTCAACGTGTCCCGGTGTATCAATAATATTTACATGGTACTTAGAACCACGGTAATTCCAATCTAACGTTGTAGCTGCAGAAGTAATTGTAATACCTCTTTCTTGCTCTTGCTCCATCCAGTCCATTGTTGCAGCACCATCGTGTACTTCACCAATTTTGTGGCTCACACCTCCATAATAAAGGATACGCTCAGTCGTAGTAGTTTTCCCTGCATCAATGTGAGCAGCAATACCAATGTTACGAGTATATTTAAGATCTCTAGCCATATCTATTAAAATCTAAAATGTGAGAATGCTTTATTTGCTTCAGCCATTCTTAACGTGTCTTCTTTCTTCTTATAAGCAGCACCTTCTTCTTTCGAAGCAGCGATGATTTCAGACGCTAACTTTCCAGCCATTGTCTTTTCATTACGCTTACGTGAATAACCGATCAACCATTTCATTGCTAAAGATGATTTACGCTCATCACGCAATGGAGTAGGGATTTGGAAAGTAGCACCACCAACACGACGGCTACGTACTTCAACGCTAGGAGTTACATTTTCCAATGCTTTTTTCCAAACGTCTAATCCTTCTTGATCTTCAATTTTCTTGTCTACGATCTCAATAGCGTCGTAGAATATCTTAAATGCTAAACTCTTTTTCCCGTCATACATTAAGTTGTTAACGAATTTCGTTACTACAACTTCGTTAAACTTTGGATCTGGGAGAATCGCAATCTTTTTGGCTTTTCTTCTTCTCATGTCTTAAAAGCTTTAATTATTTCTGTTTAGGTCTCTTAGTTCCGTACTTCGAACGACGTTGTTTTCTTCCTTCAACACCTGCAGTGTCTTCAGCACCACGTACAATGTGATAACGCACACCAGGAAGATCTTTTACTCTTCCTCCGCGCACTAGCACTAACGAGTGTTCTTGTAGGTTGTGACCTTCACCACCAATGTATGCATTGACTTCCTTTCCGTTAGTCAATCGTACTCTGGCTACTTTTCGCATGGCAGAATTTGGCTTCTTTGGCGTAGTAGTGTAAACCCTTACACATACCCCTTTACGCTGTGGGCAAGAATCAAGTGCAGCAGATTTACTCTTCTTCACTACCGCTGTTCTTCCTTTGCGAACTAATTGTTGGATAGTTGGCATAAAATACTCTTAATTATTACTGATTATTATACAATATATTATTGGCTCAAATACACTTTGAGGGGTGCAAAGATACTAGATTTAAATTACAAACCAAGTTGTTATCAAAAAAAAGTGGATTTTTTTCACAATTCGCTGTTTGTATCTTTCGAATTGGAAAAAGAAAGCTTAAACCCAGTGAACTTCGAAAGCCGAAAACTAAATTATTGGTAAAGCTAGTTCATTAATGAAACTAATGAACAATTGTCAATAACTCCTGTTATTTTTTTTTAGCTATAATCAAATTATTCAAGTCAAAAAAAAACTCTCACATAAAGCGAGAGTTTCAAAAGTATATTTAACATAACTTATGCACGATAAAGAGTGCTTTTAACAGCTTTAACAATTCGGGCAACATTTGGCAAAGCCTCGTCGATTAGTGTTGGTGAGAACGCAAAAGGCGTATCCGTCTGCGTTACACGCATAACAGGAGCATCTAAATAGTCAAAAGCATAACGTTGTAAGTGATATGCAATCTCTGAAGAAATAGACGCTAAAGGCCAAGACTCTTCAACTACTACGCAACGATTTGTTTTCTTAACTGATTCAACAACGCATGCGTAATCAATTGGACGCACAGTTCTTAAATCAATAATCTCTGCAGAAATGCCTTCTTGCTCTAAAGCATCTGCTGCCTCTTGTGCTACTTTGATAATTTTACCAAAAGTAACAATGGTAACATCTGAACCTTTTCGTTTAATATCAGCAACACCAATTGGAATAATATAGTCTCCTTCTGGGATTTCACCTTTGTCGCCATACATTTTCTCAGACTCTAAAAAAACAACTGGGTCGTTATCGCGGATCGCTGCTTTTAATAAACCTTTCGCATCATAAGGATTTGAAGGAGTAATCACTTTTAATCCTGGTACGTGTGCATAAAACGCTTCGAAAGATTGTGAATGTGTAGCTCCCAATTGTCCCGCAGTTCCATTTCCACCTCTAAAGACAATTGGACAAGAATATTGTCCTCCTGACATTTGCAACATTTTAGCTGCACTATTTATAATTTGATCTGCAGCAAGTATAGCGAAGTTCCAAGTCATAAACTCTACAATTGGTCTTAACCCATTCATAGAAGCTCCGACAGCGATACCTGTAAAACCTAACTCTGCAATTGGGGTGTCAATTACTCGCTTTGGACCAAACTCATCCAACATACCTTGTGACACCTTATATGCTCCATTGTATTCAGCAACTTCTTCACCCATTAAAAACACGCCTTCATCGCGACGCATTTCTTCTGTCATTGCTTCTCTTAATGCTTCTCTAAATTGTACAGTTCTCATACCTTATATATATGTAACCCCAAAGGGTCGCCAAAAATAATAATTTTCGTGGAAAGACAAAAGTAAGTATTAGAAAGTTCCCATGTTGATTAGCGGAAAATAAATTGTTACAATTTGCTCAAAGACTTTTGATATTCTTGCGAATAATTGTTTTAAATTTGCATCCATTCTAAGAAAATAAATCAACGATGAAAATACTTGTATCCATCAGTAAATCACCTGATACGACTTCAAAAATTGCTTTTACAGACAATAATACTAAGTTCGACGAAAATGGTGTTCAATATATTGTGAACCCTTATGACGAATGGTATGCTTTGGTAAGAGCGTTGGAAATTAAAGAAACGATTGGCGGTAATGTTACAATCATCACAGTCGGAAATGCTGCTGATGAAGCTATAATTCGCAAAGCTCTGGCAATTGGTGCTGATGATGCTGTTCGTGTTGATGGAGATCCAACTGACGCTTATTATACTGCGGTGCAAATTGCAGATTACGCAAAAGCAAATGGTTTCGATTTAGTTTTAACTGGAAAGGAAACAATTAACTACAATGGATCTCAAGTTGGTGGTATGATTGCAGAATCATTAGACCTTCCTTTTATCTCACAAGCAACTAAGTTAGACGTGAATGGCTCAATATTGACACTGGAGCGTGAAATCGTTGGTGGACTTGAGGTAGTAGAAGTTGCATTGCCAGCTGTTGTTTCTTGTGCCAAAGGAATGGCTGAACAACGTATTCCAAACATGAGAGGAATTATGGCAGCGAGAACAAAGCCTTTAAATATTGTTGCCCCAATTGCTGTTGACTCTATGACAACATATGTGTCTTACACTATGCCGAATGCGAAATCAGCATGTAAAATGATAGATCCAACAAACATGGACGAATTGGTTGAGTTATTACACAATGAAGCGAAAGTAATTTAATCCCATATTTCTAGGATTCAATAAAATCGATTAAAACGAAAAATTATGTCAACATTAGTTTATATCAATAGTAGTAATGGACTTCACAAATCAGCATTGGAAGTTGTTACTTACGGAAAGAAAACGGGAGATAACGTAACCGTTATTACAACTGGAAATGCAGATGCAACTTTACTAGCTTCTTTAGGTGCTTATGGCGCGTCTAAAGTACTAGTTGATCGCTCTGTTTCAGGACAAGATGCGCAACAACTAACACGTGTAATTGCTTCTGCTGCTGAGTCAATTGGTGCAACAACAATAGTTTTTTCGCATGATTTAATTGCAAAAGCAGTTGCACCTCGTTTGTCAGTTCGTTTAAAAGCTGGATTAATTTCTGGTGCAATTGCACTTCCATCGGCTGACGGAACAGTTAATGTAAACGTATTTTCTGGAAAAGCTTTCGGTGCAGTTAAAGTAAATTCAACTGTTAAAATCATATCATTACTTCCAAACAGTATTCAGCCTGAATCTGCGGGAGGATCTGCGGAAGTTGCAGAATTTAATGGAAATGCTGGTTCAACTTCAGTAAAAGTATTGAACACGAAAAAACCTGAAGGAGAAATTCCATTGCCAGAAGCAGAATTAGTTGTTTCAGCGGGACGTGGTTTAAAAGGTCCAGAAAATTGGGGAATGGTGGAAGAATTAGCTACTGCATTAGGCGCAGCAACAGCTTGTTCTCGTCCAGTTGCAGATATCGGTTGGCGACCTCATCACGAGCATGTTGGTCAAACAGGTGTTGCAATTCGTCCGAATCTATACATCGCTGCAGGTATTTCTGGTGCAATTCAACATCTTGCAGGTGTGAATGGTTCTAAAGTAATCGTTGTAATCAATACAGATGCTGAAGCTCCATTCTTTAAAGCAGCAGATTACGGAATCATTGGAGATGCATTTGAGGTATTACCTCGCTTGACGGAGGCTGTGAAAAAATTCAAAGCAGCAAGTCACTAATCTTCAGTTAAAATATTATTTTTACAAGATTCATTAAC
>JBIIKG010000290.1:0-2640 GCA_044233275.1 Crocinitomicaceae bacterium
GAAAAACTTATTTCCTATACAGATGGTTACTACCAATTGGCAATTTATGCCTTTATTGCAGGTGTCGCCGTAATCGCACTTTCTCCCCTAATTAAAAAACTAATGGGAGGAGTGAAGTAGGTTTGAGGCTGGAGATTATAGGCGTTAGGCATCAGGAACCTTAATTCATCCTTCGGCAAGCTCAGGAACCATAATTCATAATTCATCCTTCGGCAAGCTCAGGAACCATTATTCATAATTCTTAATTTATAATTCATAATTCTTAATTCCTAATTCTAAAATGGCACGTAAACACCCTAAAGCATTACCGTTTTTATTCTTCTCCGAAATGTGGGAACGATTTGGTTACTATTTAATGATTGGTATTTTTACCTTCTATTTGAAAGATACGGTTGATGGATTCGGCATGTCGGAAGCTGAAGCATCTGATTTGTATGGAACATTCATCGCATTTGTATTCCTTACGCCGTTTATAGGTGGATTATTAGCTGACCGTGTCTTAGGTTATCGCCGTTCCATTACGATTGGTGGATTAATGATGGGAATTGGATATTGCCTAATGGCGGTGCACGATATCAATGCGCTTTATGCTGCGATGTTGCTCGTTATTTTAGGAAATGGTTTCTTCAAACCGAACATTTCGACTTTACTAGGAAATTTATACAATGATCCAGAATACAAGGCACGTAAAGATGAAGGATACAACATTTTTTACATGGGAATCAACATTGGTGCGTTCGTTTGTAATTTCTTTGGCGCGGCATTGTACAATGTTTACGGTTGGTGGGCTGCCTTTACAGCGGCAGGAATCGGAATGTTTATCGGAATCATTATCTTTTGGTCAGGGACAAAACACTTTAAGCATGTGGATGTAATTAAGCCCGTTTCAGACAAAGATATGCCTTTGCTGAAAATCTTAGGCGTGATCTTATTGCCGGCAATTGGTTTTGGATTAATCGGATTTTTCTTGCCTGAACCCTTGGTTGGAAGTCGTTCAACGGATGCTTTTTTACTTGGTTGTATTCCAGTTGTATTCTTCTACGGTCGTTTATTGGTGAAATCACCTCAAGAAGAAAAGCGTCCAATTGCTGCGATGTTGGCTATTTTTGGCGTTGTTATCGCATTCTGGGCGGTTTTCAAACAAAATGGTTCAACTTTAAATACGTGGGCAGATCGCTATACAGATCGTGAAATACCTTCTGCTATGCTGCCTGCAATGAAAACTTTTTACCTAGTTGATACTATTCCTGCTTATGCAAAAGACAGTGTTGTTGAAATGGATCATCAGTTTAGATCTATTGATAAAACGAAATTGGTTTATGATTTTCCTTCCTACTATAAAAATTTACAAGAGGAAGATCGTCCAGAACCAGGAAATTCAGTTTATGCTTTCAATGCCAATTTATTTCAATCAGTCAATCCATTTTGGGTAGTTGCACTGACTCCGCTTGTCTTAGCATTCTTTGGTTTCTTGCGTAGAAGAGGAAAAGAGCCTTCAACTCCAGCAAAAATTGCTTTTGGTTTGGTGATATCTGCTTTATCGTGTTTTGTGATGGTTGGAGCAGTTTACGCGGCAGACAATGGTGCGATTAAATCCTCCGCTTGGTGGTTTATTTCATCTTACGCAGTAATTACTATTGGAGAACTGTTTTTAAGTCCTATGGGCTTGTCAATGGTGAGCAAATTAAGTCCGCCAAGGTTGACAGCATTAATGATGGGAGGATGGTTCTTAGCTACCTCAATCGGGAATAAACTTTCTGGAGTATTAAGTAGTTTGTGGGATGGGTACGACGATAAAGCGAATTTCTTCTACGTCAACTTTATCTTACTTGGTTGCGCTGCTGTATTGATGTTCGCCATGTTGAAGTGGTTGAACAAGATCTTTAAAGAGCACGTTTAACGATAAATATTCTTATTTCTTAGATCGGTTCATCGCTTCAATGATGGACCGATTTTTTTTGTCCTTACTTAAGTCATCAATAATGTTTTGATGATCTGCATCATTTCTATTTTGCGAAAGTTTGTAAGCTGCCTCCATGTTAAAAGAAACAATTTTGAACCCAATAATTTCTTGACTATAGCTCTTAAGCATTTCGGCTGGAAGTGTATCGTAATTTAGAGGTGTTTCACGCTTTCCTTCATGCAGACTTACCATTTTACCCAAATGTGTATGCAATTCTACTTCAGTCATTAGTTCAATAGTTCCATGAATGTGAACAGATTGGTAATTCCATGTTGGAACGTTGGGATGATCATAAACAGCAGAACTTACATAGGCATTTGGACCTTGAAAAATAAGCAGAACATTCTTGCCTTTTTTGAGTAATGCGCTTTGTTGATTGGCTTTCGCCATGTGTCCCTCCAATATGAAATCATCCCCATTTCGTTCGATCAAAAAAGGCAAATGCGTTGCAATTGGAAGATGTAATTCATTGTTAGAAACAATCGTTCCAAACGAGTTGTCATGCAGAAATTGTTCAATCTCGTTTATATCGCTTTGTAAGAAATCAGCAGGTATATACATGCCACTAAAAATAGTTTATTTTCGTTTCAAAAATAATGAAAATTTCTTTGAACGGTTATTTTCGGTACCCTGAATGGTAGCTGTGATTGAATTTTGGTTGTTCAAGGTGTAAATGA
>JBIIKG010000291.1:0-2603 GCA_044233275.1 Crocinitomicaceae bacterium
CGTAAAGCAGTTGCAGGTGGTGCCGATGTTATTGTTGCTACACCTGGACGTTTATACGATTTGGTATTGAGTAATGATTTACAATTGAAAGGCATCAAGAAATTGGTAATTGATGAAGTGGATGTGATGCTCGATTTGGGTTTTAGGACTCAATTGACGAATATTTTTGATCTATTACCTAAGTCACGCCAAAACATTATGTTCTCTGCAACGATGACGGATTATGTGGATGTGATGATTGATGAAACCTTTATTGCACCCGAAAAGATTTCGATTGCAGTTTCAGGAACACCTTTGGAAAACATCAAACAAGTTTGTTATCCAGTTGTAAATTTCTACACGAAAGTGAATTTATTGGTGAGTTTACTTAACAATCCAGCTTATAGTAAAGTGTTGGTATTCGTTGCTCACAAACGCAGTGCTGATCGCTTATTTACGGCCTTATCGGATGTTTATGGTGATCAAATTGGGATTATTCACTCCAACAAAACACAAAATTTCCGTTTACGAGCAATAGAAGATTTTGATGCAGGTTCAAATCGGATATTGATTGCAACAGACATCATGGCGCGTGGACTTGATTTAGATAAAATTTCACATGTTGTGAATTTCGATACGCCGATTTTTCCGGAAAACTATATGCACCGAATTGGTAGAACCGGTCGTGCGGAACATGAAGGAAATTCGCTTTTGTTCTATACAGAGAAGGAAGAACCTTTTAAAAAGCAAATCGAGGAATTGATGCAGGTAGAGATTCCAACCTTACCGTTCCCTGGTGATGTGAAGATTTCAAAAGAAATGACTCCCGATGAACGTCCACCAGACATGGAATTGGTGCACATTGGTAAGCAAATGAAGCCAAAATCGAGTGGTTTTCACCAAAAATCAGCCAAAAATTCGAAGACAAATGTCCGTGTTTCTCACAAAGAGGTGATGGAAAAGAAGTACAAGAAGCCCAAAACACGTGGTGATAAGAACTTTGGGAAGAAAGGGAAGAAGAAATAAGGGAATTATGAGTTATGAATTAAGGTTCCTGAGCTTGCCGAAAGGTGAGTTAGGAATTTTTCTCCATCACACAATTCATCATTTATAATTTATAATTCATAATTAACATCATCATTAACATGATTCCTGAAATATGCTCAGCGCTAAATTTTTCCAAAATTGATTGTTGTGCTAAACTGCTAAAACCTAAAAAGAATATTATAAAGGAAGAAATTAGAAGCTGAAATGTTTTCAAAGTTTACAATTTATAGTTGAATACAATAACGCGGAAATATTTAATTATTTTATCAAAGATACTAATACCCTTTATTTAACATAATATACAAGCCGTTAAACTGTTTCAATATACAATCTTGGCTTTGATCAGTTTTATGAATTTGCTAAGAAGGAAAAAATGATTAACTTTTAGAATTAAAACTTCAAGTATGACAAAGATAGAGATTATTCAAAATTTGAAATGTGGTGGCTGTGCAACAACCATAACAAATGCTTTAAACGAACTTGAAGGCATTAGTGAATCAATGGTGGATAATGAAATGAATTCTGTGACATTTGATTACACGGATGAAAGTCAAGTTAAAATTGTTGAGGAGAAATTGAGCAGATTAGGTTATCCAATTGAATTAGGAGTTATGAATTAGGAGTTATGAATTAGGAATTATGAATTAGGAATTATGAATTAGGAATTATGAATTAGGAATTATGAATTAGGAGTTGAGAATTAATCTGCGCTATTGTGTTTTATTTTATTCTATTAGATAATCTGCGCTAACGCTTGATTCTTTCAAAAGACTTTGTCTTTTGTGTCCTATAATTAATATTATGTTAAATAGTTTTTCATACTACCAAAATTGTAGAACATTATCTATCTAATTATTACTTCCCTCTTTTGATTTACTTTTGAAATATTCTAGCATTTATTCCTTTAGACAAATCTTCAACTTTCGTTTTAGAGAAATATACTGAGATTTCAATCTAATTTACTTTTAACCAAATCTAAAATTTCCTGTTGCTCGTATTTTTTAGCTAAAGCGGTGATTTTAGTTTTAACGTATTCCGTCATAGGAACTGACTTATTTTCGCGCGCATCGTAGATATATCCTTCATAACTCATTCCTTCAATAAGTATTTCTGCCTCGCTATTACCGTTTACAAAATCTCCCACTTGATAATAGCGTTCAATTAGATCAAGAATAAACTCATCAGATCGCCCATAGTAATAAATGAAATCAGTAATATAAAATGCTACTGAATCTTTTTGCTTAGCCAGAACAAAGCCATCAATCACTCTGAATCTTGCATCAATTTCCCTTTTTTCTTCCTCTTTCTCAATTTGAATACGTACAACACGGAATTTTACAAATAATTCGTCTACTTCGGGACAATTCGCTTTTAATGCTGCAGCAATCTCTGTCTCAGGTACACGTTGCCCTTCTTGTGCTGTCAGCTTAACATTATTTCTAGCACATACTTTAGTTTGACTTATAATTTCCGACATTTCCTCAAAATTGGTGCGAATTGATGCTTTGTCAGTTGAGTTAATAGTAGATATATAGTTTGGATAATCAAATTGTTTTGAGCATTTGCATAGCTCAGTA
>JBIIKG010000018.1:0-25969 GCA_044233275.1 Crocinitomicaceae bacterium
ATTTTAATCATTACCATTAACCGTCCTGCGCAATTAAACGCTTTAAACAAAGAAACAATTGAAGAATTGCATCGCGCATTAGCTGCTGGTGACGAAGATTCAAGTACAGGTGTTATTATACTTACAGGTTCAGGTGAAAAATCATTCGTTGCTGGTGCAGATATTAAAGAATTCGCAGATTTCTCGATTGCGCAAGGTGGTGAATTGGCAATGAATGGACAAAAAACCTTGTTTACTTTTTTAGAAAATTTATCAACCCCAGTTATTGCCGCTGTCAATGGATTTGCACTGGGTGGGGGATTAGAATTAGCAATGGCTTCTCACATTCGTTTGGCTTCATCAAATGCGCGCATGGGTTTGCCGGAAGTATCGCTTGGAGTAATTCCTGGTTATGGCGGAACACAGCGACTAACACAATTGGTTGGAAAAGGAAAAGCAAATGAAATGGTGTTTACAGCTGGAATGATTAAAGCGGATGAGGCACTTTCATGGGGCTTAGTAAACTATGTGGTTGAACCAGAAGATTTGATGAATAAAGCAGAAGAAATCGCTGCCAAAATATTAAATAATTCACCTACAGCTATTGCTTCAGCCATCCGTTCCATCAACGCGAATTTCGAAGATGGTGTTAATGGTTACGAAACAGAAATCGAAGAATTTGGAAAGTGTTTTGGAACAGAAGATTTCAAGGAAGGAACAAGCGCATTTTTAGAAAAGCGTAAACCCAATTTCAGAGCTTAATGTCCAACCCGATAAAGAAATTATTGGGTCAAACGGCTGTTTACGGTCTGTCAAGTATTATTGGCAGACTTTTAAATTATTTATTAGTCCCACTTTATACTTCGGTTTTCGCAGATCCTTCTGATTACGGAGTTGTCTCGGAACTTTATGCGTGGGTGGCGTTTTTGGTGGTGTTTCTGACTTTTGGAATGGAAACCACTTTCTTTCGATTTATACAAGATAAAGAGGATAAGGAAAAAGTATTCAGAAACAGTTTTATTACTGTAATTGGCGTAAACGTCCTCTTCTTTTTTGCTTTAATTTTCTTTAATCAAGACATCGCAGATTTGATGCTCTATTCGAATCACAACGAATACATCATTTTGCTTGGAGCGATTGTTTGTATTGATGCGATCACTGCATTACCGCTGGCGAAATTACGTGCTGAAGAAAAAGCGCTTCAATTTGCGGGAATTCAATTTGCTTCTATTGGAGTCAATATCATACTGAATTTGATTTTAATGTTGGTGGTATTTGATCCCGCTCGACCAGAGGAAGGTGTACTTTTTATTCTGTTTGCTAACCTCATTGCTTCATTGGTTAAACCACTTTTATTGTACAAACATTTTTTCAACTTGCGCTTTAATTTTGATACGACACTGGCTAAAACAATGTTCATCTATGCAATACCGCTGGTTATTGCTGGTTTCGCAGGGATTGTCAATGAAACCATTGACCGAATTTTATTGAAACATATATTGTATGATGGAATTAATGCGGCTTCATTGACCTATGCGGAAGGTCAAGTTGGGATTTACAGCGCATGTTACAAATTGGCGATGCTTGTCACCATTTTACTGCAGGCTTATCGTTATGCTGCAGAACCATTTTTCTTTGCTCAATTTAAAAATGAAGACAAAAATAAAATTTACGCGAAAGTGATGAACATTTTCATTGCAGCCGTTTGTTTGGTCTTTTTAGTGGTTTCCCTCAACATTGATATTTTCAAAGAATTCATTCGCAATGAAGCGTACCATGAAGGATTGTATGTCGTACCAATTTTGCTATTAGCCAATGTTTTTTTGGGTATTTACTACAATCAGAGCATTTGGTACAAATTGAGTGGACAAACCAAATTCGGTGCATACATTGCAATTGCTGGTGCACTTTTAACCATTCTCATCAATGTACTTTTTATTCCAACGTATGGTTTCGAAGCAAGTGCTTGGGCAACATTAATTGTTTACGCTTTCCAAATGGTCGCGTCCTATTTGTTGGGACAAAAATACTATCCTATCAAGTATAATTTGCGCAAATTCATGTTGTATTTAGGACTTGCAATTTTCCTGTTTTTGTTTGCGAAATTGATTGGTTTAGAAAATATAATTGCGCGATTAGTATTCCACAACTTGCTTATTGCCATCTATATTGGACTTGTTTATTCAATGGAAAAATCCGCTTTTAGGAAAAGCTCAATTTAAAAGATAGATTATGAATTATAACTTTATTATGCTGTTTTCATTGGTTTTAGTGATGGTCTCTTGCTCCGAATCAAGGCATTGCAAAAATTCAAATGAAATTTCAGTTACACCAAAAACATCAAAAGTAAAAAATGAAAAAATGGATTCTTTAACAAGAATAACTGTACCTTCACCGACTCTTAATAAAGAATTAAGTAAGCCAGATGAAAATGCACCAAAAACAAAAAAGGGTTCAAATTAATAACTTTATATTTTAAAATTAACACAATGAACAAACTAATACTATCAATTTCGTTTTTCTGCACCTTTTTAAGTGCTACCTCTCAGATTATATTAAGTGAAGACTTTCAAGGACTTGGAGGTGTTATGCCAGCTGGATGGACGCTGATTAATCAAGATGGATTGACTCCAAATCCTTCAGTTGGTTATGTAAACAATGCGTGGATTGTACGTGAAGATTTCAATTTTAATGTAACCGATTCGGCAGCATTTAGCACATCATGGTACGCTCCAGAAGGAACAGCAAATGACTGGATGATTACACCACTTATTAATTTAACTTCTAACAACTTATTGAGTTGGAATGCAGTCACTTACGACGTTTCCTATCCCGATGGTTATGAGGTTAGAATTTCAACAACGACTCCAGATATTGCAGGATTCAATGCTCATCCACCCTTATTTACCGTCGCGGCAGAGGCGACAGCATGGACAACACATTCCGTAAATCTTGCTACTGCAGGTTACGCCAATCAACCTGTTTATATAGCTTGGAGAAATAATTCAGTAAATCAATTCATACTATTAGTAGATGATATTTTGGTTGAACAAATTCTTAATTATGACATCGAATTAACAAGCGCAGAACAATCAGAATACACTATAACTCCGCTAAGTCAAATTGGATCGTCAATGACTGCGTCGGGTTTAATTTCGAACAACGGTCTTTCAAGCGTAACCAATGTAGGGATGACATTAAATGTTTTTGACGGGGCAATGACAAATGTTTTTTCGGGTAATTCCACTCCATTGCCAACTATGGCAGTTGGAGGATCATCGACATTTACGGTTACAGGCTTTACACCTGCAACACCTGATGTTTATACGTTTGAATTAATTACTTCTATGTCAGAAATTGACCAAGAGATGCTGAATGATACATTAACTTATCAAGTTGTTATAACAGATTCAATTTATGCACGAGATAATGGCGTAGTTACGGGTTCGTTGGGTATTGGTGGTGGAACCGGAGGTGATTTAGGTCAATCATTTGAGGTTGTGACGCAAGATTATTTAACTTCTGTTTCATTTTTTATGGTCAACTCAGGCGGTCTATTAAATGGCCAAAAGGTTGTGGCGCACATTTGGGATATGGCAGCGGGAGTTCCAAATAACTTAATAGGGCTAACAGACTCCGTTCTTATTGCAAACAACGTGGATTCATTATATACTGTAGATATAAATTCTGACTATCTAAATTTAACTCCTGGCTTCTATACAATTACGATTGGAGAGCAAGACTCTACGCTTTCTCTAGCCAATACAGATAATATTTTCACGCCAGGGACAACCTGGGTAAATTGGCCAACAAATCCTTTCAATGGATGGTCAAACACTGAAGATTTTGGTCAAGCTTTTGCTAAATCATTTATTTTAAGAGCAAATTTTGGAGATGTTTGTTTCCCAACAACAAACAGTTTTTCCGAATCAACTTGTCAGACATATACATCTCCGAGTGGCGCGATTTATACTGTTTCTGGAATTTATAATGACACGATTCTAAATGTAAATGGATGCGATAGTATAATGACCATAAATTTAACGATACTAGAACCAACCACTAATTCTTTTTCGGCAACTACTTGTTTGACATATACATCGCCAAGTGGTGAAATTTTTAATGTATCTGGAATTTATAATGACACGATTCCAAATGTAAATGGCTGTGATAGTATAATGACAATCAATTTAACAATACTAGAATCAACCACTAGTTCTTTTTCTGTAACGTCTTGTGGTGATTATACTGCGCCAAGTGGTGCTATTTATAACATAACTGGAATTTATAATGACACCATTCCAAATTTAAATGGCTGTGACAGTATTATTACAATTAACTTAACAATACCAATCCTAAATAGCACTATTACAGATGCGGGTAATGGACAGTTAGTAGCCAATCAAACAGGAGTAACTTATCAGTGGATTGATTGTGATAATGCGAACGCTGAACTAGTTGGAGAAACGTCATCCATTTTTGATTATTCTACTTTATTATCTGGGAATTTCGCGGTAATTGTTTCAGATAATGGCTGCGCTGACACATCAGATTGTATTTTTGTTGATATAAGCGATATTTCTGAAACAAACTCTGCTTTAATAAGTATTTATCCTAATCCTACAAGTGATAATTTCACTGTTGAATTGAACCAACTTGGTGTAAATACGACGATTGAATTAGTAGATGCTCAAGGTCGAATCATAATGAAAAAATTCACTACACTTAACAAAGTTGAATTTACAACAGATGCCTTGCCTGATGGATTATATTTAGTTCGTGTCTCGACAGAAGGTACATCTCTTGTGAAAAGCATTATTGTTGAGAAAAAATAATTATTCAAATTTTAAAATTGAGAATGGGAGCCAATTGACTCCCATTTTTTTTGCTTTTCATTTCTAAACAATCAGGTTATCAACATGAATTCTTGGATATTTAATACAATTCGTCTTTGATGGCAGACTTATCTAGATTAATTTTGATAGCTTAGTAAAATAGTATGCGAGTAAAAATTATCAATCGTTCAAAACATGCATTACCAGCGTATGAAACAATTGCTTCTGCAGGAATGGATGTTCGAGCACATATCGATGCACCGATTGAATTAAAACCGCTTCAACGCGCTTTAGTTCCAACTGGATTATATCTAGAAATACCCGTAGGATTTGAATGCCAAGTCCGCCCAAGAAGTGGATTGGCCTTGAAAAGAGGAATCACTGTTCTCAATTCACCTGGGACAATTGATGCAGATTATCGAGGTGAAGTTGGCGTTATATTGATAAATTTATCGGATGAGACTTTTGTCATCGAAGATGGAGAACGAATTGCCCAATTGGTTTTTGCTTCTGTTGAGCAAGCACAATGGGAAGTGACAACTGAATTATCAGCAACCGAACGAGGAGCTGGCGGATTTGGTAGCACAGGTATAAAGTAATTTGCTTTTCTTTCCCCCTTTGGAGGGGGATTAAGGGGGAGGGAATCTTTAAAATACAAGGAATTAGAGTAATGGATTAATCCTGAATCCCAAATTCCAAATTAATAATTGAAAGTATGAAAGTTATTGTTCCAATGGCGGGACGCGGAAGTCGCCTTCGCCCACATACATTAGTTACACCAAAACCTTTGGTTCCAGTTGGTGGTAAACCAATTGTTCACCGTTTGGTGGAAGATATTGCCGCAGTTTGCACTGAAAAAATTGATGAAATTGCTTTTGTTATTGGTGATTTTGGTCCAGAAGTAGAAAAAGAATTAATCGAAGTTGCAGCTAAATTAGGGGCAAAAGGTTCTATTCATTACCAAGAACAGCCGTTGGGAACAGCGCACGCAGTTTTATGCGCAAAAGAGAAATTGGAAGGACCAGTTGTCGTTGCTTTTGCAGATACCTTATTCAAAGCGAATTTCAAAATTGACCCGAATGATGATGGAATTCTATGGGTGAAACAAATTGAAGATCCAAGTGCTTTCGGTGTCATCAAAATGAATGAAAAAGGAGAGATCATCGACTTCGTTGAAAAACCAAAAGAGTTCGTTTCTGATTTAGCGATGATTGGAATTTACTATTTCAAGGATGGTGCTCGTTTGCGAACGGAATTAGAATATTTAATCGATAACAATATTATCAAAGGTGGTGAATATCAATTACCAGATGGCTTGCGTCGTTTGACAGAAGCAGGTTATAAATTTAAGCCAGGAGAGGTAATCGAATGGCTAGACTGTGGAAATAAAGAAGTGACAGTTCACACCAATCAGAGGGTGTTAGAATATGACGCTGAAAAGAACAAGCAAATGGTCGCTACATCAGCAAAAATTTTTGATTCAGTAATTATTCCGCCTTGTTTTATTGGAGAAAATGCTGTGATTGAACGGTCGATTATTGGTCCTCATGTATCAATTGGAGAAGGAACGAAAATCGTAAACAGTAACATTACAAACAGTAATATTCAACGCAACTCATTGTTGACTGGTGTAACAATTGCCAATTCAATGGTTGGTTCACATGTGACATATTCAGCTTTGGCTCGGGATTTGAGCTTGGGCGACTACTCAAATTTAAGTGAATGAAAAAATTCCTTTATTTAATACTCGTTTTACTTACTTTAAATGCTTGCGGTACCCGTCAAAAAACGGATGAAGCTGCGTCTAAATATGATCCCGCTTATATCGAAGCTTTTCACGAAGCAGTGCGAATGAAAGTTAGGGGTCAAGTCAACGAGGCAATAACAGGATTTGAAAAATGCTTGACAATTCGTCAAGATGATGATGCTGTTTATTATGCATTGTCACAATTATATTTGCAAAAAAATGATCGTGCCAAATCAGCTGAGAACATTCAACAAGCAGGAAAGATCGATCCAGAAAATATTTGGTATACTCAGGAGATTGCCTATATGCTGTATGAATCTGGCAATTTCACAGAAGCAATCAAACAGTTTGAAAAATTGGTCAAACACGAACCAAAAAACGTAGAATGGATTTATGGCTATGCTGAAAGTTTAGTGAAAGCTGGAAAAATACCAGATGCCATTAAAGCGTATGATAAAATGGAAGAGCAAATCGGAAAACATACAGAATTAGCAATCCAAAAATTCAATCTCTACTTGCAGCTTAAACAGGACGACAAAGCCCTTAACGAAATTAATTCTGCTCGAAAAGAATTCCCACAAGACGGTCAGCTTATTGCCGCTTTGGTTGATTACTATTTCCAAAAAGGTCAGCAAGAAAAGGCAATTGATATGCTTGAAGAATTGGTGATTGCTGATCCGCAAAATGGTCGAGCACATTTGGCACTTGCAGATGTATATCGCAAGAGGGGAGAACAAACGAAAGCGTACATTGAATTGAAAAAAGCCTTTGCATGCGAAGATGTTACGATTGACAACAAAATGCAAATCCTGATTAATATTCATGAAACCAGTACAAAAATAGATCCTGAAGTTCTTGAATTGGTTGACATGGTTGTACAAATGCATCCTACCGAAGCCAAAGCACATTCCATTCGTGGTGATTACATGTTGCGCCTTGAAAAAGATGATGAAGCACTAAAATCCTACAAAGAAGCACTGAAATATGACAAGAAATTGTTTCCAATTTGGAATCAAGTAATGATCATGGAATATCAACAAAACAACTTTGAAGATTTATATCTCAGCAGCAAAGAATGTCTAGAATATTTTTCAACGATGCCAACTGTTTATTTGTTAAATGGTGTCGCAGCCGTTCAATTAAAAAATTACGCAGAAGCACTATCGACTTTAGAAGCTGGAATCGAATTGGTGGTAAATGACAAAAGCACAGTCGCAGAGTTTTTTGGTCAGATGGGAGAAGCTCTTTTTGGTCTTCAACAGAACGAACGGGCAAAAGAAAATTATGAAAAAGCCTTAAAAACAGATCCGCAAAGTTTACTTTTAAAAAGCAACTATGCTTATCGTCTAGCATTCACCAAATCAGAATTAACGAAAGCATTGAATTTAATCAATGAGGTTTTGAAAGAATCGGAACAAACAGCCGTGTTTAATGACACGAAAGGTTTTGTATTGTTTCAATCAGAAAAATATACAGATGCCAAAACATGTTACGAAAAAGCTGATAAATTAAATCCGAATGACAAACTAACAGTTGAACATTTGGGTGATGTATATTTTAAATTAGGAGATAAAGTTAAAGGAGTTGAATTTTGGAAAAAAGCGAAAGAATTAGGCTCCAAAAATAAAAGTCTCGATAAAAAAATTGAAAAGAAAGAATACTATGACCCATCTTTTTAAACGACTAGCACTTTATGTGTTGGGTATTTTCTTTCTAGCTGCGTGTAATAAACATATTGCCGAAACAGATCAGGAAAAACTACCGCGTAGAAAATTACAAGATTTAGTTTTTACATTGGATAGTATTTCTGATTTCAAACCGAATTTGTTTTACACGAAGATTAGCACAAAATTCAGTGATACGAATCGTGAAATTTCATTCAAAACATCGATTCGAATGGTACAAGATAGCGCGATTAACACAATGATTACCTATGCTAGTTTGCCCATTGTCAATTCAATGATAACAAAAGATAGTGTGGTAATCGTGAACAAAAAGGACAAGTGTTACATTCGTCAAAGTTTGGATTATATAAAAGAAAATTTTGCGGTGGATTTCAGTTTTACAAATATCGAAGAGTTGATTTTAGGCTTGCCGGTTGATTTTGACAGCGCACAAAAATATTTTATGGTTCATGATCCTTACAATTACGTTATTTCATCGCACAAGAAAAGAGAAATGCGAAGAAATGAACGTTTAGCGAAAGATGATTTAATCATTCAATATGTACTGACTGATGATGCAAAAGGATTGAAAGGAATGTATATTGAAAGTCCATCCGATTCAGCAAGTATCAAAGTGGATTATATTGCGCGTGAAATAGTTGGCGGATTTGATTTGCCAAAAGAAGTTTTTATCCAAATTATATCCCCGCGAAACAATATGCGAATATTTATGGATTATGAAAAAACGGAAGTAAATGAACGCAGAGAGTTGATACTTATAATACCTGAGAATTATGAAGAATGTAAGTAAACTTTTATTTCTAATTGTTCTGCTTGTTACCAGCAACCATGCAGGTGCTCAATCAAGTGAGAAACTAAAGACAGAACAAGATCGTTTAGCAAAGAAAATTTCTAACACGAAAAGTTTGTTAGATAAGGTAAAAACGAATACAGAAGCGTCATTGAATGAATTGAAAATTATTGACAAACAAATTCAATTCCGTGAAGACTTAGTGCGCAATTTTGACAACCAAATTCGCGGTGCAGAATCGAAAATCAGTGAAAAGGATAAAGAGATTATTAAGTTAACAGATAAACTTGGGCGTCTAAAAACACAATACAAAAAGCTACTCATTTATGCATACAAGCACCGAAATAAGTACGGTCAATTAATGTATATTTTTTCTTCAGGAAGTTATTTTGAAGCTATCAAACGAAATAATTATCTGAAACGTGTTTCCGAAATGCAGCACAAGCAATTTCTAATTATCTTACAGCATCAAGGCTTGATTAAAAACGAAATTCAAACCATTCAAAAAGAAAAAGAATATAAAGTTCAAATTTTGGATGAGAAGAAAATTGAGCGAGATCAAATATCGAAAGACAAAGTAAAACAAGAAGCTGTCTATAAAAAATTCAAGTCGGAAGAAGGTAAATTATACGCTCAGTTAAAAGAGGACGAACGTAAAAAAGCCGAACTGAACCAGAAAATTAGTGCAGCTATTCAAAAAGAAATTGCCGCAGCTGAAGCAAAACGCAAAAAAGCAGAAGAAGCCGCTCGCAAGAAAAGTACTACTGCTGCAACGACAGCAGGTGGAACAGCTCCTGCCACAACTACCGCTGCTGAAAAGAAAGAAACAACAACTTTCACAGAAACAAAAGAAAGTGCCGCTTTGAATAAAAGTTTTGAAGGAAATAAAGGTAAATTGCCTTGGCCGGTTGAAAAGGGAACTATTACTGAAGGATTTGGAAGAAACAATCACCCAACCCTACCAAATGTTGTTACCAACAATAATGGCATCGATATCAGTGCGCCAAAAAATGCGCAAGTAAGAGCTGTTTTTGAAGGCGAAGTAACCAGTGTGTTGAACATTCCAGGAGCTGGAAAAGTAGTCATCATTAAACATGGAAACTATCGAACTGTTTACAGCAATTTACAAGATACGTACGTTTCTGCTGGTTCAAAAGTGAGTACAAAGCAAGCTATTGGTTCCTTATTGAACAAAGAAAATAGTTCTGTTTCTTTGGCGCATTTTGAAATTCACCAAGTAGTTGGAACGGTAGTTAATTGTCTCAATCCATCACTTTGGGTGGCTAACTAAATCTGTTCATGCTCAAGTATATATTTCTGACCGTTTTCTTGATTCAACTTATTGCCGTTACTGCGCAAGATACCTTGAGTATTTGTTCCTTTAACATTCAATTCTTAGGACATTTCAAAAGCCGTGAAAATGCAATTTTGGCAGAAGTAGTTAAAAATCATGATATTGTGCTTGTTCAAGAATTAGTCGCAGCGCCTCTTGATGGAAATTATCCGGATGGAACGCCGTTTAAAAAAGATATTGAAAGTGCCGCTTTCGTTGATGAAATGACGAAAAGAGGATTTGATTACTGGTTATCGACAGAGGATACCGGTCCTACAAAAAACCATACCCCAACAACAGCCAGCGAATGGTGGATTGTTTTCTATCAGAAAAACGCCGTTTTGCCTGATTCTTCGCGTTGTTATGGATTTGTTTCCGCGCCTCTTGTGAACAATGAAGTTTATGAACGCGTTCCTTACGCTTTTCCATTCAAATCTGTCAAAGGAAAATCTAATTTCACATTAGTATCCGTTCATTTAAAACCAGGCGACAGTCCGCTTGAAAAGCAAATCCGACAAAAGGAATTGGTCGAATTGTTTAAGTGGACATCAAAGGTAACGGAATCAAACAAAGACTTCTATATTCTCGGCGACTGTAACATTTACAATGCGAACGAGTTTACCCATTTTAAATCACAAAATATTACGAGTCTTAACGAAGCCTGCCTGAGCACGAATACATTAATGTATGGTGATCCAACAAAAGGAAATCCTTATGATCATGTTTTTTATAATTCTTCCTCGAAAGAAGATATCTTGAAAGGATCGTTTGAAGTTGTTGATTTAAGAAAAGCCATCTTAGACAATTCCAAGAAAGGACACTACACCGTCGATCCTTATGTTCACGATGATTTCCGAACGCAATTTTCTGATCATTTGCCGGTGACATTTCAATTGGTCACGGGAAAAGACACGGATTTGTAGGTAATAATATGAATTAACCTCACTCCAACAAATCAAACACCCACGTTTGACCCGTTTGTTTTGCAAAAGTGTGGATGTTTTTCTTCAAGAGAACTTTTTCCTTTTCTTCCGCAAAAATGTATGAAGTTGAGGACTCCAAAATGACACGCGCATTGTTTTCATTTTGATGTGTTACCGATTGTAATCTTAAAGGTGGATGAAAATACAATTCATCTGAATTCTTAAAATTTGCATGCACTACATATTGTAAAATAAGCTCTGCTGTAGATTCAACTTTTGATTGCCGATAGCAGCGTAAAATGGCTTCTGAGAATTGTTTTGTTTGAAGTATTTTTCTCAGTAATCCGTTGAACGCAAATGCCTTTAATGGTCGAGCAAGGAGCCACGCAAATGAATGATTATCAAACTCATTTTCGTAACTTAAAAGTTTATCTAAATAAATTGAATATGTTTTGTCGATTTTTTTAGCGATTCCATCAATTAAAATTTGTGTTTCAATTAATCGTGATAATTCATGAAAATGAAGTTGATCAGAATTTTCATCTTTCGGGAATTGCTCAAATTCAACCAACAAATGATTGAATGATTTATTCGAATAGATTCCTTTAGAAATTAGATAACAATGTCCAAATAGTTTAGTGTTAATGGTTGTTGCATGTTGCAAATAATATGACTCAAGTGCATTTGAAAAATAACCGTTTGCATCATCTTCGTCCACATAGCTTTCATAAAAAAGGCGTCTACCATTTTCAAATGAAATCAACGTTTGTAATAATTCACGCTTGTTTTTAGATGCACGAACCATTCTTCCGAGAAGTTGGGTTACCTGAACTTTTCCAGGATGATTCATATCAACAGACGCCAACAGTTCTTGAATTGATTTTTTGTCATTTGTCTCAATAGCAAGTTCAAGTGAAATCATTGAGTAGGCGCCAAAGTCAAAAAGTTTTCCAGGGGCATTTAAGCCGCGTTCAATAAATTGTGTTTCCTGCTCAATATAATGGGAAAATGAAGAATAACCTACATAGTTGACAAGAATGTCCAAAGTGGCAGGATAGGTTTTCCGAAAAGGCAGAATACCAAAAAAACGCGCAAGCGTATGCGAAGAGATGGTATATCCCTTTCCTTCCATTTCTCTAGCTAAATTCTCACATTCCTTGAAATTAGAAACAGATAATCCCGATGTTTCGATGATTTTATCACACAAAGAGC
Organism: Crocinitomicaceae bacterium; assembly: GCA_044233275.1. GTDB lineage: Bacteria > Bacteroidota > Bacteroidia > Flavobacteriales_D > Crocinitomicaceae > M0103. The sequence continues at coordinate 12,505 of JBIIKG010000018.1, forward strand.
GATAAAAAATACTTTGGTAAAATTTTTCCTGCTGTTGTTTAAACATTTTCAAAGAAACAAAATTCTAAATTATTTATGCAATCAATTAAAAGTTGCAGTGAGTTGCAGTTTGTAGTAGATTTTTAAATCTGTTATTTTGAAACAAATTAAGATCCAAAAATATAAAATCAAAGCGAGTTTTAGAGCAGGTGGAATCCCGGCTGGAGGGATATCATCTTTTTGCATTGTTCCTCATGCAGTATCAATAAAAATGAAAGGAAAAGGGAAATATGAAATTGGAAAAGTATTAAAGAATATAAAAAAATAAAAAAATAAAAATATGAAAAATAAAAATTTACTAATGACAGCAATTGCAATTTTTGCATTTGCAACGATTACTAACGCACAAGTACCATCTTATGTATCAACCAATGGCCTAGTTGGTTGGTGGCCTTTTAATGGCAATGCCAATGATGAAAGTGGGAATGGGATAAATGGCAATCCCATAGGTGCAGTTTTAACCACTGATCGCTTTGGAAATCAAAATTCCGCCTACTCTTTTAATGGTTCGAGCAATGTTATTAATTGTGGTAATGGCACAAATCCAAACTTGACATTAATTGGAGATTTCACCTTCAGCGCTTGGATAAATGCAAGTTGTTTTGGTTGTAATAATTATGCAAACATGATTCTTTCTAAACACAGAGCTGGAAGTCCAAATGGATATGTATTTGGTTTTTGGAATGGTGGAATGATAAATTATCAAGGCACACCCAATTTTGATGCATCAACCTATCCAGCAGGTCAATCCGGATATATAGATATCAACGTTTGGAAAAATGTAATTGTTGTTTACGAATCAGCCTCTACATCGTTAAAATATTACATTGATGGTAATTTAGTAGATAATAAACTTTTAGGTTTCAACATGGCTTCAAACATTGATGATTTGGTTTTTGGGGCTCAAAGAAACGGAGCAGCAACAGGTTACTTGGATTATTTTTCTGGCAAAATTGACGACATTGGCATTTGGAACGTAGTATTAACCCAGCAAGAAATCACAAATTTGTACAATTCCCAAACATGCACAGCCACAATAAATACATCTGGCTCAACCACTTTCTGTCAAGGCGGTTCTGTGGTATTGAATGCCAACAGTGGATCTGGTCTTACCTATCAGTGGAGAAACAACGGCAACAACATATCCGGTGCTACAAATGGAAGTTATACAGCAAATGCAGCCGGTTCTTACACGGTGATTGTAACCAATAGTAGCGGTTGCACTGCTACTTCATCAGTCACAGCAGTTATAGTAAATACAACACCAGCAGCGCCTTTAGGTTCAACAACTCAAACATTTTGTAATAGTGCAACAGTAAATGATTTAGTTGCTTCAGGATCCACAATTCAATGGTATGATTCTCAAAGTGGAGGTTCGCCTCTGACTCCTACAACTAATCTTTTGAATAATAATACTTATTATGCATCGCAAACAATTTCTGGATGTGAAAGTGCTTCTCTTTTGGCAGTTAATGTAGTTATCAATTCTGTAACTGATATAACTACTAGTTTGTCAGGTATTACGATAAGCTCCAATAATACACTAGCAAGTTATGTCTGGTTAGACTGTGGTGATAATTTTTCAATTCTATCAGGTGAAACAAGTCAGAACTTCACTCCTACTGTTAATGGAAGTTATTCAGTTCAATTGACAGAAAATGGCTGTGTTGATACTTCCTTGTGTGTCACAATTTCTTCGGTAAGCTTATTTGAAAATACATTTATGGATAATCTAAAAGTATATCCAAATCCCAACTCAGGTAATTTTACCGTTGATATTGGTCAAGTTACAGATAAAGTAGATGTTACAGTATTAGACCTTCAAGGAAGGATTGTACTGCGAAAGGAATTTACACAAACCCAATTGTTTCAAATGAACTTAAATGATAGTGCAGGAATTTATATTGTTTCTATTGCTAGTGAGCATGGCAACTCTCTTGTTAGGATTGTAAAAAATTAGAAATTTATTTTTATGAAATTAGAAGTATTAACCATTAAAACAGAAACAAAATGACAAAAAACATCTGTCCGCCATTTGGCCTGAAATACCTATCCATTGCACTTCTTGGATTAGCAATGTTATTTAACGTTGGGCTTCGAGCTCAAAGCATTCATTTCAATTACACCGATGGCACCAATGCCTCTTATAATTTGGCGGATGTGCGCAAAATCACATTTGATGCAGATGTGATGAATCTCCATTTGTTGGATGGAAGTGTTTATGCCTGGAATGTAAGTACGATAGGGTATTATGAATACGATGAATCGTCATTAAATGTGCAAGAGTGGCTTAATAACGCGAATGATTGGCAGGTTGTGGTTTTTCCGAATCCGGCAAGTACCAATTTGAATGTGTGTTACAACCTACCAAAAGAAGATGAGATAACTATTGCATTGTTTGACATGCAAGGAAAGCTGATTTTGGAAAAGAAGATGGGAAATAAAATTTCAGGTGAACATCAAGAAACACTTGACCTCAAAGACCTGCCTCAAGGTTCTTATGTTTGCCGAATAACTGGAAAACAAAACTCGATAACAAAACAAGTTGTTAAAAAATAAAAAAAATGAATATGAAAACAAAATTCACACTATTTACAATGCTACTAATTAGTTCATTAGTAGTTCAAGCCCAAACCATTATGAATATCCATCAGAGCAATGGTACGGTGGTGCAAATTCCTTTGAATACCATAGATAGTATTACGTATACAATACCCAATCCCGGCATTTTAGCTACTCTTACCACAACCGTAGCAAATTCAATTGCTGAAACCTCTGCTGTCTCGGGAGGCAATATCACCAATGATGGAGGAGCTCTCATCACACAGCGTGGTATTTGCTACAGTACAAACCCTTCACCAACAACTGCAAACATGACAACAATAAGCGGTAGCGGCACAGGAAGTTTCGCAAGTAACTTAACAGGTTTAACAGCTAGTACAACCTATTACGTGCGTGCCTATGCCACCAACAGCGCTGGTACAGCTTATGGGAATGAAGTAAGTTTTACAACGGCTGCTAGTAGCGGAGGTATTGTAACTAACCCCGGAGCAGGAGTTACCTTTAGCGGCTACACCTATGCAAGCATTGTGTTGGGCAACGGCCAAGAATGGATGTCGGAAAACCTAAGAACCACCACTTACGCCAATGGTGACCCTATACCAAATGTAACAAATGATGTACAATGGAGCAATCTAACCACTGGTGCTTGGGCACATTATGATAACAACAGTATGTATGAAAATCCTTATGGAAAATTATATAATTGGTATACAGTAGATGATCCACGCAATGTGTGCCCAAACGGCTGGCACGTGCCATCAGAATCTGAATGGAATACACTTATAGGCTATCTCGACCCTTCTTTAGACGCTCTTGGAGAAATTAGTTCAACAGCAGGAGGCATGATGAAAAGCACCGGTACGCAATATTGGGCAAGTCCAAATCAAGACGCTACCAACGTAAGTGGTTTTTCAGGTCTTCCGGGCGGTGTACGCGCCGGTGCTGCCGGCGCATCATTTTTCTTATTTATTGGCGAACATGGTTGGTGGTGGAGTTCTACAGATTACGCACCAACCGCTGCCTGGACCCGTCTAATGCGGTACGCCGATGGCGAAGTGGTCAGGGACGCTGATGTTAAGACATCTGGGAACTCTGTCCGTTGCCTCAGGAATTAATTTTACCCTGAGTTTATAGAAGGGTTATTTGCCTGTTTGATTATTTACCAGTTTATCTCGGAACGGTCGAATTTAAACTAAACTAGGCTATCCAAAAGGAGATTTTTGGTTTATTGATCCAAAGGAAGGAGGAAGTGCGGCATATGTGCAAGATTGCATGAACGTAAGGAATGAATTAGGCCCAGCTGAAACTTTAACCTCACTCCAACAATTCAAATACCCACGTTTGACCCGTTTGTTTCGCAAAGGAATGGATGTTAGTGTCTAAAATTGATTTAACTGAATTTTAAGTATATTCTATTTGAAGCTTATATTAAAAATCAACTAATTAAAGTTGCAGTAGGATGCAACGAGTGTTAGCACTATAAATTTATAGATTTAGGTGCGATACAAATTAGATTTAATAATAAACGTTAATGTCATATTTTTTTCAAACCATTAATAAAACACTGCAAGAGTTACAAAATCACGGATATTGTTGGGGGGCTTTACAATTAAATGAATTTATAGGGCAAGATTATTTTGACACGTGCAATCCTCATTTTTTCACAGGAAATCTTAAGTCGAAATTGGTAATGATTCAACTAAATCCAAAAAGAGAAATAAAGGATTTTAACCTGAAGTCAACAAATTCGATTGAAGAACATATGGATTTTTATTCAAACTATGTAAAATATGTCTATGGTGCTGCCAGCGGACAGCGTTTTAAATCTAAATTTGATCAAAAACTTATTCGCTTCTTAAAACCTCTGAATTTATTAGATATAAACACCACAGATGTTTTTCAAAATCTTGAAAATGTAGTTGATCAAAAACTACAATTAGAGTTTATTCCATTCGGTTCGCCAAATTTTGATTACACACTAATACCTCAGCATCGTTTAGATTATTACATGGAATTAATTCTAGATATAATAACTTCAGAAAAAAGGGAATGTGTCATTTTTGGAGGTAGAGTTTTCTCTGAGTTACTTAAATCTTATACAATCAGTAAAGAAATCCATCGATTTAAATTGCAGAAAGTAAATGGCGATTGGACTAAAAATGAGTACGAAATTGAGCAAATAGCTTTAAACTATAATGGGAAATTGTTCCAAGCTTATATTGCCCCTCAGTTTGCTCAGCAGGGAATGCCTGTTGAAGCATACGGAAAACAATTAGCCAAAATAATGGCAGTCAACAATTTCTAGCCTAAATTCATTAGTTAATTTATAGATTTGTTCACTATTTGTTGTAAATCGGATTCATTTAAATGCTCATTTTCCTATTATATGCTTTCATAATTATAGCCATTACCTATTTTCAGCGAAAAAACATAGGTAAAGGAATTTTTAAAACAACGAAAAAAGTTTCATGGTTTGTTTCCGGAATTTCCTTGTTGATGTATTACGTTTCTGTTGAACAAGGACAAGTATTAACAGGAATAATTGAAGAAAAAGGCATTTGGGGCTTGTGGATTTTTTGGCCGAGCTTTCTTGGAGCTTTGGTTGTTCCGATAGTGCTTGCACCGCTATGGTCAAAACTCGATTTCATTACCGATAATCAATTTATTTTGTTTCGCTTTTCTGGGAAGTCCGCTAGAATTTTGCACCAATTTAGATCCGTTTACGTGGGCGGGATTGTTGTAGCGTTTCTTTTAAGTTTCCATATTTTAGCCTTTAGCAGAGTAATAGAAACGAATTATACCCTTTCTCAAACAAATTCTGTTTGGATTATCGGAGCGATTTTAGTGCTTTTTGCACTGAAAAATAGTTTCCAATTAAAAATCAAACTAGATGGTTTCCATGCCTTGTTGTATTTAATTAGTCTTAGTATTTCATTTTATTATTTATACCATACTTCTGGTGGTTGGACAAATTCGGTAGTTCATTTTCAGGATGGTGAGCTAGCAAAAACAGCTTTATTTCCACCAAAAAATGAACACCAAGAATGGGGCTTGTTTTTTGTCTTTCTGGGAATTCAATGGTGGAGCGCACAGCTATTTGATGGTGGCGGACCAGAAATGGCGCGTTATACAGCCACAAAAGGAACGTGGAATGTTGTCAAAGCAGCAATTTTACCAATCATTTTGTATTCTATCCTGTCTCTTATTATTTTAAGCATGGCTGTGATGGCAATTTCGCTTCAAAAAACGGCCGAGTCGGAAGCGGGATTTATTGAAATGATTTTTAATGTTGTCCCAGATTGGTTATCTTCTCTTTGCTTACTAGGATTTTTTGCAATGTTTATTTCAACCTCAGAATCCCTTATGAATTGGGGTGGATCATTTTTAACAATTGATTTTTATAAAACATATCTTTTTAAAAATAGGACTGAGAAACATTACACCTATATTTCATTTATCTCCATGATATTCCTTACTGTAACAGCCGTAATAATTGCACAAAATAGTTCAAGCCTCCAATTTTTAATTCTTGTCGTTTTCTCAATTTCTGCTGGTGTAGCTCCTGTTTATATATTACGTTGGTTTTGGATGCGAATTAATGCATGGTCGCAATTATCAGCCATGTTGAGCAGTTGTATTGTGACCTTAATTTGTGAATATTATAAACACCAATTTCCGCAGAGTTTTAATTTCACCTATCTGAATCCCTTTGCTGTTCAAATGATTATTGTTACTAGCATAACCACAGCAATTTGGTTAACTGTAACTTTCCTAACACGAAAAGATGCTGAACCTACACTAAATAGTTTTCTAGCAATTCTTCCATCACAACGGTCTTTATCCAAGCAATTAATTATAGCTTTTGGACTTGGGATATTGCTTCTTCTCTTAAATCTTTGGATGGTTTATTGGTTATTCCGAACTTAAAGCGATGTTTTGTTTTGCTTGTTCTTCAAAGAAATTACTTAATTGGGACAAAAAATGTTTACACTAACTAGTTTAGTGTAAACTAAAAAAGTTAATTGATTGATATTAAGGATTTTTAGAATTTTCTGTTTAAGCTAATTTCTTACTTATCTCTGCTTTTCTTCTCAAAGAAATCTCCAAGGCGATAAAGGCGGCACACATTGCCCAAATTGGCACAGCAGCTTTATCTGTATCCATGAAATTGTTCAAAATCCCATGAACAAAGTAAGTTGTCAAGGATAAAATCATCGATAAGATGATTACCCGCATCTCTCTGTCCTCTTTTGGCCATTGATTGTATAAAGTGATGCCTTTGTAAAAAATCGCGCTTACAATCAACAACATGGCTATAAATCCAATTGCACCCATTTCGGCGAGTGGACCCAAATATTCACTGTGCGCATTTCCCGCATCTCCAAAGTTGGTTGAAATAATCGTCAGATTCTCTGGGTCTTGAAAACGCGCATATTCAAAGGCATAGGTTCCCGGACCAAATCCAAACATTGGTCGCTCTTCAAACATAGATATCGCGCATGACCAACGATTGATTCGTTCTAGATTGGATGCATCCGTTGTTACATTGGTTGCTGATTGCAACTTTTCGCCAAATTCTTCGGTGGTGTGTTCAGATTTGTTGCGTGCCAATTCCATTTGGATAGAATCCCAAGAAAAGAAGAGGGTTGTCCCTAAAAACAAACTTATACCTGCAACTAAACTGAATTTAATTTTAAAATGAATCAAGGCCCAAACACCCAAGGCGGCAAAAATGCTCAACCAAGCAGCACGTGTATAGGAAAAGTATAAACCAAGTAAGGTAATTCCAATCATCGATATAATGATGGCTTGAATCAAGGGACTATGTTTCTTTGAGAAATACAAACCAAAAACGAGCGGGACAATTAACGCTACGATGGCACCATAAATCGTATGATCTTTGAAGAACGGCCACATTACCCAGTGTCCTTCTTTCTCACCAAAACGATAACTGGCGTGTACAACCAAGGTGTACAGAATGGCAATCATCATCCCCAAAATGAACAGCCACAAAAAGCGCTTAATGTTAATTGAATCGCGGAAAATGTAGGTCCCAAACAACAAAATAGGAACAATAAACCACAAACGTGCAAGTAAAAACTTAAACGAAGCAGTTGGATTAATACTCGTTATAGAAGTGATAAAAATCCAAAATAGATAGAAACCAACGGCCCAAACGATTGGATTTTTCCAAATAGCTGGATTTAAAATTGGTTTTCTAAATTGAAGCAGCATGAAAAGCAGCATGAATCCAAAAAGCATCGGTTCTGTTGGGATAAAGAGTCCAAAACTATTCGTGTATTCTTCAATATTGATAGAAATAGGCGTGAGAAAAGCGATGCTCAAAAAAGTCCATTCCGAATAAAAAATCGCAAAGTAAACGGCCAATAAGCCAATTGGAAAAAGAGACAAATACGCTTGATCTCTCCATGTGAAATACACAGAAAGTAAAATATATGCGATTCCTGCTAAGAGAAAAAGACTATTTCGCTTGTCGATTTGCAAGGATTAAGCAATTTTCTTCAATTCCTTCAATCGATCACTGATCAACAACGCAAATACCATGAACAGAAAAGCGCCAATTGTAGAGAGCAACACAATAATCATGCGCTTTGGCTTATCTTTCTTGTCAGCAACTACTGCTTTTTCTACTACGAATTTATGGTTGAATAAAGTGTTTGCATCCGATTCTGCTTGTTCGTATGACTCAAGGAACTCTTCCAACTTGGTGATTTTCTCGTTACGGATAAACTCCAATCCATCAAAGGTAGATCCATGCTTCAAGTTGACATCAATCATTTTTTTGATTTCTGCCTTTTCCGTTGCACTTTTGGAATCCACGTAAGCTTGGAACAAGTTTGTACGCCCTTCCAAGGAAACAACACCTAACTCACTCAAGCTATCCAATTTATGCAAAACAGTTTCTCGTTCTGTTTCCATTTGTTGCTTCTTACGCTTGTTGATTTCAAATGCTGGAAGCGTTCGCTCTGCCACCATGTCATTCTTCACACTATCTATCAAATCAACAATTTTATTTGCCATATCGGCCGCTTGTTGTGGATTGCGATCTAACACATCAATTTGAATTGAACCATAACGTGTTCTCACAAACAAGACATGTTGTTCATATTGCTTCACTAATTTGAAGTGCTTATTTGGGTCTGTATCATCGATGTCATAATGCTTAAACAAGTCAAACTCTTCGACAATTTTGTCGCGAATACGAGACGATTGCAAGATCTGAACTAACTGTTCTGCTTGTTCTTCTTCACCAAAATCCATCGCAGCTGCTTTCGCATTTCGTTGCTCTGAGAAGGATACGGTGCTTGTTGCTGCTGGAAAAACAATCGCTGTAGATCGAAACAAAGGTGTCATTAAAAATGATGCGATGACAGCTACTACTGCTGCTGCTGCTGTGACAATTATGATAATTTTTCTTTTTTTCCAGACAAAAACCAGTAAATTCTGTCTTTCTGTGTCAAGTATAGTTGTTTGTTCAGTCATTCAATCCAAATTTTCAGTGCGAATTTACAGTTTTATTCAGTTTTCCCGAATCTTATAACTGCAAAGCGCGTATTTTATTATCTAATAGCTCAGAAAGATTACATCTCCTCTCTTTTCAGTAAGCCAATAATACTTTTTAAATCAATGAATCTGTGTAAAAAAAGTAATGCGGTTCCCAAGATAATTTGTGAGAACAACAGATAATTTCCACTAGGGATAAACTGAATCATTAGTAGCATCCAAGCAACAAACATAAGCGTATGCAAAATGGTCTTCAAAGAGAAATTCAATTTTAAAAACTGATGCGCATAAATCATCTGTACCAATGCTGTTAACGATTGCGTAAGAATGGTTGCCAATGCTGCACCGGTTGCACCATATATTGGAATCAAATAAAAGTTCACTCCAATATTCGCAAGTACACCAACCAATGAAATTTGATTCAAAAACTTAAGATTACCCCCAGCTGTGAGGAGTGTTCCGTAGATTAAACTGATAGACATGGCGATGAAACACCACATTAACAATTGAAAAGAAGGAACTGATTCAGCTACATTGTTTTCATAAATCAAGGAAAGAATCTCATTCGCGTTTGCATGACAGATAAATCCAATTAAAATTGCTCCTCCCACTAATAAATTTCTCGATTGGTTCAGCAAAGCTTCTAGGTCTGAGCTTCTCTCTTTTAACAACCTAGCAAAAATGGGTAGTAGCAAATTGGCGAAGATCATTCCGAACATAAAGAGTGCATCGAGCAAGCGAAAACCTTGTGCATAGACTCCTGCTTCATATGCACCATTTGGATGAATTCGCTCCAGCATCACCGAATCTGTTCGGGTATAAATCATCATCAATAATATCAATAAGGCATAGGGATAACTTTTACGCAAGATTGCGAAGGAAAATGCCTTGTTCAAGCGAAATTTAGGGAGTCCAGTTTTATGAATTAACAAGGCAAAAGCGGTTATTACTGTTAAGGCGTAGGCAACTGTTTGCATCCAAATAAACCATTCAATTTGAAATTCACCATCAGTCACATTCGTATACAAGACTGCACCACAAATGAGAATTAACAAGAGACGATCGAGTACTGAAATAATGGCATCGGTTTTAAATAAATGCAATCCGCCGAAATGGCTGCGAACAAAAGCGATTAGGGTCACCAAAAGCTGGTTAAATACCAATACTCCCAAGAGCATTAATTGATTCGAATCGTAGCCAAAAACGAGCGCCATGATGAGTGTCAATGCCGCGTATAAAAAGAAAAGTATGAGTCGAAAACTCATGATCTTCCCCCAATAGCGTCCAACTAAATGAGGATATTGCGCAATGTTTTTGGTGGTGTAATTGTTTATTCCAACATCGAGTACAATGTTAAAAAGAAACGAAAGATTTAAGAGAGAAAAATACAATCCGTAGGCACTGGCTCCTACTCTATTCTGAACGCTTGCATCAATTCCAAAAATGGCCAGGGGCTTAATCAATAAATTAAGCACAATGATCAATAGTAAACTTGACAAAAACTTCTTTTGCATGCGTGAAATTAACGCAATTCGAACTGATTAATTGGAAATAAAGATAAAATTCTGACTACAATGCACATTTTTATCAAACGTAACCAATTTGTCATTCATGACAACGTGTGGATTGTAGTTCATTCCTTTCAAGTATTCAAGGCAATTCTGGCGATTTTCATTGTCCCACAATTCAGCGTAAATTATTGGGTGATTGTTTTCCAAAATACGTTTCCCGCCTTTCAATGCATAGAATTCAAAATTCTCCACATCAATCTTGATTCCTTGAATAGAATTTCCATTCAATAAATTATCCAACGTATTCACTGGAACCTGAAATTCCTCTCCTTCGTTCCATTCCGTGATTGATTCATGCTTCACGTGACTCAAGCCTTGCATTTTAGTTTTCCCTTGATGCGGCAGAATCATATCCACTTTTCCCTCAGTTTCGCCAACGGCAACTTCGTGGATTTTAATTTTTTTCAAACCAAAATGCTGAATGATTCGCTTTAAAACGGAAATATTATCTGGAAGGGGTTCAATGGCATGAATAGTTGTATTGGGAAGTTTCTTTGCCAAGTGAACAGTCATAATTCCGAGATTCGCTCCAATATCCAACACATCACCTTTTCCATCTTCTAACATGGATAAAAAGTGGAAGAAATCCTTTTCTTTTGCGTCAGAATGCAATGTTTTGATTTTAAATCGCGCAAATACATACAGGTACGTTCGAAAACCCAACAATTTCTGTAATATGTATTTAATGCTATTCTTCACTTCCTCTTAAACGCCGCAAAAATAGAAAAAGTTGGCGAGTAATCGTGAACCTTGGGTTCTTAAGTGCGAAATAATTTGATTAATACCAACTTAGATGCAAGTCAGTCTTAAGAAATCGCTTTTTACTTTATTAGAAACTTAAATCCTTTTCCGTGAACGTTCATGATTTCAATTGCTTCATCTTCACGTAAAAGTTTACGCAATTTCGCAATGTAAACATCCATGCTTCGACCGTTGAAATAATTGTCATCACCCCAAATGGCGCGAAGTGTTGCCTGACGATCTAGGATTTCATTTTCATTTTTCACCAACAACTGCAGTAATTGATTTTCTTTCGTTGTCAACTTTTTAACCCCTTCCTCTAAATGCAATAAGCGCAATTCTGGTTCGTATTTTATTTTGCCAATAAACAATTCTTCATTGACAGTCTTTTCGTGATTTGACTCAGAGCGACGTAAAATAGCAGTGATTCGCGCCAACAATTCTTCCATCGAAAAAGGTTTTGTCAAGTAATCATCTGCACCGACAGAGAAACCTTGCAGTTTATCATCCTTCATTGACTTCGCCGTCAAAAATAAGATGGGCACTTTTTTATCGATTTCACGAATTTCTTTTGCAAGCGTAAAGCCATCCATTTCTGGCATCATGACATCGAAAATGCAAAAATTGTAAGTCGAAGAATTAAAACGTTCGAAGGCAATTTTGCCATTGCGCGCCAAATCCACTTCGAAACCCTTTGTTTTCAAATAGGTGTGTAATAATTTACCTAAGTTTTCGTCGTCTTCTGCTAATAAAATGTTCAGTGCTTTGCTCATAGTTCTTTTATATTACGAGGGTAAATTCAGATCCATCTCCATATTTACTTTTAACAATAATGTTCCAACCGTGCAGTTCTGCAACGGCTTTCACATAACTCAATCCAAGGCCAAAACCTTTGACATTGTGTACATTACCAGTTGGAACGCGATACAGTTTATCGAAAATTTTCGACAAATGCTCCTTTCGAATTCCAACACCATGGTCTTTAACGGTCAAGTGTATCTTCTTATTTTCTCTAGATAAACTTATTTCAATATCTGGGGCCTTTTCGCTGTACTTAATGGCGTTATCAACTAGGTTGGTGATAATATTCGTCACATGCATTGGATCACCAATAATCTCAAATTGTTCTGTCGGCAGTTTTAATACAATGTTCCCATTACTATTTTGAATGCGAAATTGAGCGTGATGTGCTACTTCATGAATAACTTCGTTCAAAATAATTTTTTCTTCTCGTAGCTTTTCCTCACCTCGCTCGATTACTGCACTTTGCAGTATCCGTTCAACTAATAAACTCAAGCGCTTATTTTCGTCCTGTATCATTTTGACATAAGGCTGAACTTCGGCACTTTGCTCCATCATATCCGAATCACTCATCGCTTCACAGGCCAAGGATATGGTCGAAATGGGGGTTTTAAATTCATGGGTCATATTTGAAATGAAATCATTCTTCATTTCTGACAATTTCTTTTGCGTCAAAATGGTTCTGAACATGAATATCAATGCAGAAATGATAATGGCCATTAAGGTCAAACTTATCGCCAATGATCCCCACATTTCCTTTAAAATAAAGGTCTTTCTTGCTGGGAAATATATGTGTAGATATAAATTATCATCCAGAATGTTGCTCGGGAACATGACCGTTTTCCCAGTTTTAAGCGTATCCAAAGAAGTAGAATAATTTAGCGGTGCATTGTTGAATTTGATGGGTATACCAAACTCATCTGCCACCATATATTTGTAATTGGAGGGCAAATCATCATCCGAAATTTCGGTGCTGATCACAGAATCAAGAAAGGCAACATCAATTCGCTTTGCAGGACTTTCATAGACATTGTCTCGGAAAGCTTCACGCATCATGTCATTAACGAATTTCGCCTTTTTGAAAATTTGCTGCATCACCCGATGATCTAGCTGAATGGCTAATTTAACCGAGTCGCTTGTTGGAATTGTTTTATTTTGCTTGTCAAAAAGGTCCCGTAACTGTCGAACATCCCGAGCAAGTACTTTTTGTTCTGTACTTAATCCAG
>JBIIKG010000129.1:0-8254 GCA_044233275.1 Crocinitomicaceae bacterium
TACAAGCCCAAGACCTGCACCAAAACCATCATTGTCGGCATCTGAATAGTATGTTGTTGGTAAAACAATTAAAACGTCATTATCGTCACAGTCACCTGAATCTAAAACATATCCAACAGGAGGAGTACAGCCTACAAAAGTTACTGTAGTATTACCAGTTAAATCGCCATCATTATCTTGATACCAAGTTGTCATTGGATTAACTAAACCATCTGTATCATCACAATCTGTGTTATCTGAAACATATCCTGCTGGTGGTGTACAAACCGTTAGTGGACTAGCCAAATCACCGTAAGTGTCATTGTCTGCATCAGCATAGAACGTTTGAGGTGTCAATGAACCGAAATTTCCAATAACTCGAACGTTATCATTTCTCCAAGTAGAACCTGTAGCTCCCATATTCGTGATATAGAAACGGAAAGAAACTTGCGTTAATGCGTCGAAGGCAGCAGGTAAATTAACTGTATCTGTTTTGTCAGTTGTTAGAGGTGTACCTGTTGCTATATCAGCCGTGTAATTGTCTGCACTAGAACGAAGTGTCCATGTTGGTGTACCACCAGAACCGCTAATTCTATGCGTGAAAATGATGCGATTCAAATCCAATGTAGAGCAATCATTTGCTTGAATTGAAAACTCATTGTATTCTCCTAAATCAATTGTTGGAGTAGTGTTCCAACCATTATTGTTAAATACATTTCCAGCAGCAGAACAACTCGTTCCTGTACTTGTGTAATCACTAAATACGGCGTTTGATGGTTGAGTTGTTACTGAAACAGCTGTAACTGGACAAGCAGCTGCAGCAGTGAATTCATACAATCCTATTTGAGCTCCCAATGCAGAAGCATCTGAACCAGAGCAGTCTTCATCAATTCCATTATCAAGGATCTCAATTCCCATCGGATTTATGGTGTTGTCGCTATCATCACAATCCAATGAATTAGTTACATAACCTACTGGCAATGAACATGCGACAATAGTGCTATTCAAATCACCATACGTATCAAGATCTGCATCTAAATAGAACGTTGTTGTTGCAACTCCTATTAAGTTATCTGTATCATTACAATCATTACTGTTTGTAACGTATCCAACTGGTAAAACGCATCCTATGGTTGTGTTGTTAGCATCTCCCAAACCATCACTATCTAAATCTGCATAATACGTAATTCCAGTTGTGATGGTAACATCAATTGTCATAACGCTATCACAAGCTCCAACATTTGGAATAGTATCTAAATAAATACCAGACACTGTGTATGTTTCATCTCCACTTGGAACAGTGTAAGATGTACAATTCGTAATAGAGAAAGAGCTTGTTGTATTACAACTTGTTATACATGTTGCGGTATGTACTCCTAAATCAGTTGTTTGACTAGTTGAATTATATGGATCAACAACAATCGTGTATTGAGAAGAAGCGGCATCTGTGCCAGCAATAACTGCCCAATCCGTGCTTGGTGAACAAACTGTTGGTTTACGAATTAAAATTTTATCTACAGAAGCACTGGCGCTACCAGCAATTGTCCAACTTGTTCCTGGATCAATTCCTTCAATTCCAAAAACATCTAATAATGTAAAAGTAGCTCCAGAACCTCCATTCCATGCCAAACCCATTGCATCATCTCCATTGAAGTTAATGAAAGTGTTGTAAAAATCCGCACCAATAACATCTATATTGTTATTTCCAATGACATAAGTACTCCCATTTAATATGGATCCAGTTAGTGATAAAGGTGCGCCCCAAACTGCTCCATTTACTCCCTTCCAAATTTGGAAATTTGCCAAATCAACCGTTGCTCCGGTTCCATTATAAATTTCAATGTACTTTTTGTTTCCTCCAGAACCTTCACCATATTCAGAAATGAATAGGTTGGTGGTTTGAGCAAAAATTGCGTTGGGTAAAAGGCATAAAATAAATAGTATTCTTTTCATCTTTATATGATTTTGAATGACAAAAATACGAAAGAATGACCCGGAAATAAGAAAAGAAAGTGAAGGAATTATTAACAAAAAAGGCGCCCTCATGGACGCCTTTACTATATCGTTTTAGTGCATTTGTTCATCCTCTTCAGGATCAGGAGGAAAGAGTTTCGGTGCATCTTTTTTGTCTTGCATCATGTCTAAAAAGTCTTCCAATTGAGATAATGTGATACTCTTGGCAACAATTTTCTTATCTTTATCTAATACGAATACCTTCGGTGATGAAAAGACATCGTAGGTAGTTTGATAATTCAAGGATTCAATTGTCGTATACCTTGGCACAAACTGACGAGCATCTTCCATTGCTGCCTTGAACAATGCTTCCGTTACCGCAACATTGATAAATGTTAAGTTGTTGTCGCGAATGAATTTTTTCCACTTTCCAAAATCTTCTCCAACTGCTTTACCTACTGCGAAAATTTCAACATTACGCGCCTTCAATTTTTCTTTGTACAGTGCTTCTAATTTTGGTGTAATTTTCTTACAATGTCCACATTCTGGATCCCAGAAATAAAGAATTGTGTATTCGGATTTTAAACTATAGAAATCCTTCCATTTTACATCCGTTGTATCGCGTAGAATCAAATTAGGTGGTTGTGCTCCCATTACCAAATTCTTTTGAACGGGTATTTTTTCACATAAATCCTCTAATTTTTCAGGTGTCATCCAGAAGGCTGGTGATTTACCTTCTGTGTTTTTCGTGCAATAGTAACGATCAGCCATCATAATATAGACTTTGTCCATTCCCATGATTTTACTTTTACCAAAGCTTGAAGTAATCCATGAAACAGAATATTCAAACATCTTTGATTTTTGATCAAACTGATCGCAGAATTTATAGGCATAACGCAATATTGTATCCCAATGCTGAACAATCATGTTTTTTCCAAAATAGTATTCTAATTTATTGTGGAATATAGGTGTGTTAACTAAACGGTCATCATTGAAATCAACATTATCCCAGTAATGGTCTTTGAAATACTTGAATCGATAAAATGAGTCAATCACATTCCCGTTTGCATCTTTTGGTGCTTCAGGAATATCAATGTCCATTGACATCTTTACTATTTTAGAAACAAATTTTGTTGGGTGAGCAGCAATCAAATTCGTCTGGTAGTCCGTCACCATTTTTGTTAGTGAGTCTATTGAAACTGTTAATGTTTTAAACTTTGCGTCACTTTCTTTTAATTTAGCACGCTCATCTATGAACTGTTGAGATTCACCCTTCTTCGCACTGATGAACTTTACATATTCAATGAATACTTTGTTTTCTTCAGATTTTTTAACTTTCATTGTATTAATGAATTCTGGTCCAGTAGTTTCCAATTGAACTTCTTCATTGTTGTAAACGAATTCAAAAAACTTTTGACCCGGAAGTAAAACAGCCAAAATTCCAGGAACTTGTTTTGAACCATCGAATTCTACCAAACCACCTACGATTTCTGCAGTATCAGCATAGAATAAACCTTTACCCACATATTTTACTAAGTGGATTGTGGTGTCTTTTTGACCGTTTATTTTGAATTTTAGTTTCTGACTGAAGCCAAAAGTTGACGCAAGAACAAATGATAATACAAGGTAAAATTTCATAGCTTTTTACTTTTAAAAATGAAGTTAATTCAAAGACGCATCAATTGCATCAACCAATTCAAAATTAACATTTCTTTAACCAATTAATATTCTTTAAAAATTCCTTTTTTGGCAGAAGAATAACTTGAATAGGTGAAAATGCCGTAGGCAACAATTAAGGCACCAATACTTTGGTACGACAATCCTGTATCAATATACAAACCACCCGAAGCAAACATTTTGTCTAAAAAGTATTTGAACAAGAAGAAGATTACCAATGCTAAAGCAGACACAATTCCAAAGACTTTGACAAAGTATACAAAGAACTGTCGAATGATTGTTTTTGGATGATAACCGATGCGAAGCAAAGTTCTTACCTCGTAAGTATTTCGGGACATTAATAGCTGCATGTACTGAATCAAAACTAATCCTGAAACAAAAACCGCAATGATTGAGATTCCCAATACAACTAAGAACAAGGTTCCAACCATGCTTTTCAATCGTCCAACAACCATTTGAGAATTTTTAGATTCCAAGCCTCTTTTCGTTAACAATTCTTCTACTAATCCAAACTCACTTTCTTTACCAGAAATCATTACTTGAGTGATTAACTGGTCTTTTCCTTTAGCGTATTTGTCGTTACCGTATGTCATGAAACTTTCAGGAACAAGTATCGAAGCAACTTCATTTGTGAATCCTATAATTCGCGCATCAACCCATTCTTTACCTGTTTCATTGGAAAGCGTGAATTTAAATTTTATGTCCATTGCTAATTCATCTGAAACCTGGGGAATACCTTGGGCACTCATGAAGGTATTTAACATGACTAAAAAGTCGCGTGGTAAAATGATTGGTACGAATTCATCCCCCTCTTCCCAATGCCACTTGCTTGATTTCACATCTAAAAATTCAGGATCTAAGGTTTGAATGAAAACATCTGAACGAAAACGAGGAACCATTGGGTCGGCAGTTTCGAACGAGACATCGAAATTATTACTGATAACCGGTTGAACATCTGCGATGAATTTCTCTTGTTTAATTGTTTGAATTTCTCGTTCTGAAAAATCAGTTTTGGTTAAACGCAAAGTACTCGAACTCGACACTTTTTTCTGTACGATTATAGTATTTGGTCCTAGAATATCTGCTCCTTCGCCAAACTCATTCACCTTGATGAGGTAATGAATAGAAGTAATTAGGAATGTAATTCCCATGAACGCACCAACTATAGCAATCACCAATTGCTTTTTATCTTGGTTTCTAAATAATAATTTCGATAACATGGCTTACAGTTTTAATTCTTTGTCAAAATGAGTGTTGTGGCTGTCACCGAGTGTTGTTAGCACAAATCCAGCGTTCTGTTCATCGCATCTTTTATGAATAAGTGTCAAACATTTTTGGCTATTCTCTTCGTCGAGATGCGAAAATGGTTCATCCATAATTAGCAATTCAAAAGGCTGCGACAACGAACGAATTATGGCAAGCCGTTGCTGCTGTCCCATTGATAATAAACCACATTTTTGATCCCATTTATCTCCTATTCCAAGTAAATCTAGCATTTCTCTTAATTCTCGTTCAGAATAAACCTTGCTCAATTCATTTTTGATTTCGAGATTTTCAGCTACAG
Source organism: Crocinitomicaceae bacterium (assembly GCA_044233275.1). Taxonomy (GTDB): domain Bacteria; phylum Bacteroidota; class Bacteroidia; order Flavobacteriales_D; family Crocinitomicaceae; genus M0103. The sequence continues at coordinate 5,174 of JBIIKG010000129.1, forward strand.
TTAGACTAGGAAACAACTGTAAATCTTGAAACACAACTGAGATTTTCTCTTGACGAATAAGCGCCCATTCATCTGGTGTGAAAGTTTTAATATCTCTTCCATCGTAGGTAACAGTTCCTGTATAATCTCTTCTTAAACCAAAAGAAGTCATCGTGAAAGTCGATTTTCCTTTTCCACTGGAAGCGTTCAATAAGATTTTTTCACCTGGATTAAATTCAATGTGATTACCCCAAATGCTTTCTGCAGAATGTGCAATTGAAGCTAAGGGTTCTGGCATGATATGATCAAAAATAATTTTCATAATACAGCAATTTGAACGTCAGGTTTTCAAGAATCATTCCAATTACGCAATGATTTATTTTTCAGGGACTAAACTAGTCTTTATTCAAGTGTTCTAGGAGTTTTTTCATCATGTTTTCAGCTGAATCAGCGTGAATCCAAACCGCATCATCGTATTTTTTTAGCCAAGTAACTTGGCGTTTAGCATAGCGACGAGAGTTCTGTTTGATTAATTCAATGGCTTCGTCAAGAGTGCTTTGACCATCAAAATAAGCAACGAGTTCTTTATATCCAACCGTTCGCATTGAATTACAATCTCGAAAGGGCAATAATTTACGAACTTCTTCTATTAAACCATGTTGAATCATTGCATCCACTCGCAGGTTAATTCGGTCATATAATTTTTCCCGATCATAATCTATAACAAAGCGATGAAGTTCATAGCTTTTTTCTTTCGATTGATTTGTGCGAAGTTCAGAAAATGGCCTTTTAGTCAAGCGTATTGCCTCAAGTGCTCGTATCACTCTAGTGGGATTGTTTTTGTCGATAATTTCAAAAAAGACAGGATCTTTTTGGTGGAGTTCTTCAAGTAGCATTTCTCGATTACCATTTTCCCATGATTCAGTTAATTCATTTCGAATTTCAGTCGAGTGTGGGATTTCGTCTAATCCATTGCAAAGTGCATCTATAAACATTCCCGAACCACCTACTAAAATTGCATAATCATTGGTCTTAAATAAATCTTCTAAAATTAAAGAAGCTTCTCTTTCGAAGCGTGCGGCAGATACATCTTCTTCTATGCTATGAGAATCTATGAAATGGTGTTTTATGCCTTTTTGTTCTTCTAGGGTCGGTTTAGCTGTTCCAATGGACATTTCTCTGAAGAATTGGCGAGAATCAGCTGAAATAATTTCTGAATTGAAATACTGCGCAAGCTCAATAGCAAAATCAGTTTTACCGCTTGCAGTTGGACCTTGTATGACGATTAAATGTTTGATTTTATTTTTTTGACGAATTTACGGAATCATTTGACAACTGCCTTCCATTCAAGGTATCTTCCATAAATTTCACGCACATATCGATAGGTAATCGAACCGTGATGTGCTCCATTTTTAACAACTGGATCGCGATAGTATTGTTGTTTCGATAAATTAAGCATCATTTTCTCCACGTTATCATCCCAAACTTTTGAGTTTAAGCCATTTTTCTTTGCTAGTCGCTGAGCATCCTCAACATGGCTTCTTCCTGCATTGTATGTCGCCAAGGTGAATTTATAGCGTTGAACAGGATCTGATATATCTGTCCAACTTGCATAGTCTTTATATAATTTTTTCATTCCACCACGAATTTGAACCTCAGGTATTGAGTTCGGATATACGCCAAATTTTGGTCCCGTACTTGGCATAAATTGCATAATTCCATACGAGCCACCAAATCCTCTTGCGTTGGGATTAAAACGAGATTCGTGGTAAGAAATAGAAGCTAAAATCAACCAATCCCATTCATATTCCGCTGCTACTTTTTTAAATAGGGGATCATAAATAGAGATTTCACCGCGTTTAAGATTTGCTGGTTTGAAATCTGAATTTGAAGGTAAAACGCTTAAGTCGAAGTACTTTCTTTTTAGGTAATTGTAGCTAATTTTCTTAGTTTGTTGCACTAACCATTTGTCTATTCTTGCCTTAAGTAAAAGATCAGATTTTCGTAGGCCAAAACATATTTTTTGTTTAACAGATAATTTGGTTTGAATATCAATATTGTTATAAAATTTTTCGTTTGCTTGCGCAACATTTTCTTCTGTAATGGTATAATCAATCATTCCTTCAGCAACCATTTCGATCATTTCTTCTGTTCCAATTTGACCATTTTGTTCTTCGATGAAAATTGTATCACCAATTTCCTCTTGAAGATTAAGCAAACGATCGTAATAACTTGAGTTTCTCCAAACGTGTACTTTTTCATGCGCTAATTTTTCTGGTGATCTTATGAGTTGTGCACTGAGTGCTTCAGGCTTCATCTTTGACCAACCATCAGGTTTCCTTTGGATAAGAACCTGTGGTGTTTTAATAAAAGGTTCTGAAAACTCTATTTCTTTGAGTCGTTCTTTTGTATATGTATAATTACAAGCGATTAAATCTCCTTCACCCTTGTTTAGCATGCTCACCATATCATCCAGGTTATGAACAACTTTTACTTCTAATTCTAAGCCAAGTTCATCTGCAAATTCTTTCAAAAGTTCGTATTCGAAGCCCATTTTTTTACCTCTGTAAATAAAGTAGGAGGTAGAACTGTTTTCAGCGAGAACAACCAGTTTCCCTTTTTTCAGAATTTCAGGTAAATCGGTGATGCTTTCCTCTGATAACTTTACATCTTCTTTGACTTTTGTGCCACAAGACGACACAAGCATACTTATAACAATAAGTAGAGTAGAAAAACAAAATGAAATCTTAAAAGCACGCATTTGATTCATTCTTGAACTCCGAAATATACAACAAAAAAATTAAGCTTCAAAAATGATGTTCCAGTTCAATCATAATTGACTTGAATTTAAGCGTTTAAAAGTATTTTGGAAAATAGTTTTGCGCATCAATCATATAACGACTAAACGTTTGTTCAATTTGAGACTCAAATTGTAAAAAGATTTTTGGAGCGGTTTCCAGCGAAGTTTTAAAGGATATGCGAGAAGAAACCCCTTGACTCATCTTTTCGAGTGCATGAAATTGGGGATAAGATGCAATCCAGTTGTTATGTTTGAGCTGTTGGATAAAGATTTTGTATTCTTCCGAGTAATCAGGGTCATCT
>JBIIKG010000292.1:0-2580 GCA_044233275.1 Crocinitomicaceae bacterium
ATGCTCTTAACATACTTTCCTTTACCTACAAAATAGTCGTAGTCTTCTGCGTTTACTTCTACCAATCTACTTTCCCAAAGTCCATGAATTCCGCGTTGACCGGTCATTTGACCATTGTAATTCTCAGTTGTATGCAAAGGAACATGCGCATCACCGATGTAATGACCAATATCAGCTGAATATTTTAGGATTAAATCGACATTCTTCGTTTCGAATGCTTTTTGAAGTTTTAATTTCATCACATTGATGTGCCAAGGAACAATTCCATATGTTTGCAAGGTATCTTCTGTGAATTTTGCCACTGCATCGTACCATCTACGTGGCATAATAGTAAAAGGATCTTCACCTGGTTTGTAATAGTGATCTAAATCTATGTAATGGCATTGTGCTTCGCCTTCGACAGCATAGCGACGTTTATCAGGGTCTACAGCATGTTCAGTTAAATATTCAATATGGTCTTTATAAAAACCAAACATTTCTTGGGGCAAGGTGAAAACGGCAATTCTATTAATGCGTTTGTGACCAAAGAAACCCCAAATTTTTTGAGCTTCTTTGTTGCTACCCATTGCCAAGAAAAGCGGCAAGGTAAAAACCAAGAGGTATTTATAATTTAACCAGTTTCCCATTTCTTAGAATTGGAATGACATCTGTTTGATTTGGTGTTAAACAGTATTTAATGTCTTCGTTCAAATTTAAATTTTTCAATCGTCTTCTATGTGAACTAGACTTTAAATATCCGAAAAAATTGTCCTTAGCCGAAAGATACAAATATTTTGCGGCAATTGAAGAATCTTCATCGGAAGTAAAATTTCCACTTGAAAGCAAGTAATCTGAAATGGCACCTGCGCAAATGGTATCTTCTAAGTTGAATTTATCTTGCCAACCAGAACACAAACAAAGCACATTTTTATTTTGTTCACCTAACCATTTTGATAAATAATCAAGATTTAAAAATGATCCTACAACAACAATCTCAGCGTCTTTGGCAACATCCAAGGATTTTGTTCCATTCGTGGTGGTTAAAACGACTTCTTTTCCACGAAATTCTTCATTGATATATGAAAAAGGAGAGTTGCCAAAATCAAATCCTTCCACAATCTGACCTTTTCTTTCAGCGCCTGCTAAATAGCCTTTTTGTTTGTACTCCCATGCTTCTTCAACCGTAGGAACAGGTATAATTGCCTCAATTCCATTGTGAAATGCAGCGCAAATGGCAGAAGTCGCTCGCAAAACGTCGATAACAACAACAATTTCAAATTCATCTTTGTAGTAAGCATACTCTCCAGGAGTAAAACATACCTCAACGTGTTTTCTTGTATCCATAATAGAGGACGAAGATAATAAAATTAGTGACTGAAAAGAAACAGTGAAATACAGACTTAATTTAACTTTTATTATTGCTGATTGATGCTCACAAACCTATGGTTTAGAGCGTTTATTTAGCTCGAGTAAAAAACCGATTTGAAGAAAATCTCGCCCTGTTTCATCGTTTATTTTATAATCAAACTGGTGTAAATATCCAAGTTGGATGGCTGTGTTTTTTGATGGCTTGAATTGAAAAGTGAATTGAATTCGGTTGCGTTCGAAATAGGGTTCATTATTTGTAAAAAAAAGTTCATTGCTGGCTGAAACTTGAAAAGGTTTAAAATCATTTTTTTTCTTTCCAAATGGGTAAGATAGTCCTAACCGATATCTAAAACGGTTTCGATATCCATTGCTTGTAAATCGCAACTCAGCTCTATACCGTTGCTCAATTTTAAAAGCACCGATGGGTTGTGTTAAAAGTAATTGAGGCCAAATTCTAAATTCATCATTGTTTTTTGGTAAAACAAAATTACCTCCTTCTCTATAGGTTTGATAACTTCCGCATGCTAGGGTTAATTTCAGGTTGCTATTGAGCTTGTAATTTACGCCTCCTTTTACTTCGTAATAATGAAAATTAGAATAGAATTTCAACGAACGCAATTGCGCCTCACCAAAAAAACTGATTTTAGGATTTAAATTGAATTTAATATTGAGCATATTCCAACTGCCAAGGTCAATTTTCTGAGCTGTTACTTCTAAGTTCGTGAGTAAAATTAAGCCAATAAAAATCAATCGTTTCATTCCTTTATTTTTTTTCTGTAGTAGCAATTAACGTAATTGATTTTTCCAAGAAAAGTGAATTAGGAACAGTGATTACTTCGCCATTATCAGTTGTTAAATGCACAAAGAAATAAGTCAAATCGGAAATTTCACCTTCAAAGGGACAGTCTTTATCTAGAACGCGAACTTTATCCCCAATTTTTAATGGGTGATTGAAAAAGAGAATTATGCTCGAAGTAATATTGGAGAGGAGAGACCACTTGGCAAAAAAGGCAATTCCTAGCGCAGTGAAAATAGAACTGGCAAATATGGCCAATTCACTTTGGTCCAATCCCCAAATTCCAGCTAAAAAAATGACGGCAAATAATGTGATAATCAGTTGAATTGCTTTTACAACCATTTTTCTTCTGGCGCGCTGAAGATGCGTGTTTTTTAAAGCATTGTTGATGATTGTTTTTGTAATGAAATAGAGTAGTATATAAACAATTACTACTA
>JBIIKG010000130.1:0-8224 GCA_044233275.1 Crocinitomicaceae bacterium
GATCATGCACATAACTAAGAGCACCCAGAACTTCGTTTAATAGAAGTGCAACATTTTGAAGCGGCAAAGGTCCAGTAACAGTAGTCATGTGATCGTACAAATTTTTACCATCAACATATTCCATTACGAGATAATGATTCTCTTCAGTAATTATAAAATCTTTCAATTTCACAATGTTTGGATGATCCATATACAAATACTGATTCGCCTCTTCAATAAATTTCTGACGTACAAAATCACTTTTAAACATATTCGCTTTTAGCTCTTTTACAGCAACAGGATAACCAGTAAATAAATCAATACCTAAATAAACTGTGGCTGTTCCTCCACTGTTCAATACCTGCACAAGCTCTATGTTGTTGATTTTTTTCATTGTTTAGTCACAAGGAATTTCAAGGACCATTCCCTCAATTGTTTTACCTTGATTTAACGTTTGTTTATCAGCACTTTTTAATCTACTGTTATTATCTACATTATGATTAATAAGTGATTCCTTATTTAATTTGGGACATTTTGTAATGTAAAGTTGAACAATTGCTTCTAAACCCTGACCAGCTTTTACACTATGGTTTTTAAGTATGTTTACTGATGAATTTTCAACTTTTACCTTGTCTTTCGATTTCACTTTCTTATTTTCAACTGAAATTTTAAATCCATATACTTCAAAATCACCTTTTTCGTCTGCAACTGAAGCTCCAACTGTCAATGAAGTGATTTCTTGTTTAGACATATTTTTAATTTTCTTAGGCGCTGGAACATTGATTTCTTCTTCAGTTTCAGCATCATCTGAATTCTTCGGTTTATTTATGATTTCAGTTTTAATCTCTACAATAGTGCTATCTTCAATGATAAAAATGTGTTTTGTGCCATCACATTGACTATTCGTAATTGTGTCCGCTGCAAAATCAACTCTCCTATCTTTCGTAATATCATTCATATTTTGGCAGACATAATTCATCAGTTCTTCCTTTGTCAACATCTTTTGCGATTCAGCGGGCACCTCATCTTTCATCAGCATCATAATTATAGCGAGCGCACCTCCCAACAAGGCAGTGCCACCTCCAATGATATAAGGTAGTTTACTTTTCTTTTGAACTGCTGTAGTGGCTCCGCCGCCAAATTGCTGTGTCGATGTCATATCAATCACTTTTGGTTTTGGATTGAAATGCACAAAACGAGAGCTTGAATGCGCACTTTCTTCAATCAACACGAGGGAAGCAGTAATGTTATCATGTCCTCCGCCGTTTAAAGCAGCAGTAATTAAATTTTCAGAAGTAACCATTAAATTATCTTCTTGCATGATGCGCTCCATGTCACGATCATTCACCATTCCATTCAAACCATCTGAGCACAGCAAGAACATATCACCTGCTTTTGGTAAAATAGGCGATTGACAAATTGTTGCTTTTACCGCTGGAGCAATTCCTAATGCCTGCAAAATTTGATTTTTATTCGGGTGGCTTTCTGCATCTTCATCATCGATTACGCCAGAATCAACCAAGGTTTGAACAAACGAATGATCTTTCGTGATACGATTCAATTTTCCATTTGAACGTAAATAAATACGAGAATCTCCAACATGCCCTACAAAACACTCTTCACCACGAACTAATAATACAACAGCCGTAGTTCCCATTCCTTTCAATTCAGGATTACTCAATGCCGAAGCATAAATTTGCTCATTTGCGAAGGATAGTGCATGATCAATCGCTTGAATTACATTGTCATAAACCTCGCGCTGGAAGTATTCAATTAAACTATTGACTGCAATAGTTGAAGCCTGCGCTCCTCCAACATGTCCACCCATTCCATCACAAACAACAAATAGATCGCCATTCGGTGTTTTTGCTTCTCCTAAATTATCTTCGTTAGCGCTCCTAACTTTTCCAACGTTAGTTAACGATTTGCTGCTGTATTTCATACGCTTAAATTTTCTTTTTTATATATGGAATGTCATAGTAATTTCTCCAACTTGAATGCAATCACCATGCTTCAATTCAATTTCTGTTACTTTCATGTCATTGACAAAAAGTCCATTTGAACTTCCCAAATCGCGGATAGTATACGTGTGATTTTTGAAATTAAGTTGAAAATGGTTTCGGGATACGGTTGGGTGATTGATCGTCCAAATATTGGATGCATCTCTACCAACCGTCAAGCGAGGTGTTTGAATTTGATAACTTCCTGTTTCGTCACCAAAGCGGAATTCAAACCAAGGAAAATTTCCTCTCTCCAACATTTTCTGCAACTGAAGCTCATCTTCCTGAGCTTGTGCTTGTGATTGCTTTTCGCGGATTGCAGCCTCTGCCTCTCTTCGCTCCTCTTCTTTCATGCGCTGAAGTTCCATCTCTTGCTGCGACAATTTTTGTTCCGCTGCACGCTGATGTTGTTCCATTTCTGAAAACTCTTTTTTGCGCTGAAGTTCAAGTTCTTCTTTCTTTAATTTGTTCTTTTTGTACATCATAACAATGACAACAATAAGCCCTATCAACAAAACGAAAACAATAACTGCAATTAATGGATTGTCTTGAATTAATTCAAGGATATTTTTGGATGGAACGGGTAAGCTAAATCCAGATTGTCCATCTTTTGAATCAATTTTAACAGTATGGTTTTTACCGTCTTTCTCAAATGTTGATGTGTAAGTAAAAGGGTAATATAAACCAGCATGTCGGTTTTCAAAATCTGTTAAAAATGCATTAACCTCGTTCGATACAATTTTTACATCATTTGTTTGTTCAGTAATGTATCTACCATATGTTTGAGAACATAATTCTTCAATATCATAGTAATTACTCTTCTTATAAAATGTTATACCGTAAATCGGAATGTTCAATCTTCTAGAACGCGCTCCTGGTAATTCTCCCGTTAAAAGAGGTGGCATCGACCGATCATCTGACAAAACAAATAAACCAGCAGGTAAATTCAAATTCTGAGCCTCCAATAAATTTAAAGCTTCATTAATTGCAATATGCGTTTGAACGCGCCCTTCGTATTCGATGCGCTTATTATCTTGAATTTTATCAATGCGCGCTATTAAATCTTGCACATTATCTGTAAAGTTCAATTTCGTTGGAAAAAGAATTTGTTTCTCAATAAGACAGCTAAAACCAACAATTTCAATCTTATCTCCGGATTTAATTGTTCCATTTTTAAACGCAGCTGATAATACATCTTTATACCATTGTATTTCAGCTTTATTTGCTGTGTTGCGTATCAAGAAAAGAATCGCTTTATTTTGGAAAACAGAATCTACTTTTTTAAAGGATTCGAAATTCACCTTAACAAGTCGATCGTCTTCATAAAATTGAATTCCCTCTGTTTTTATTCCTTCTGGATCACGTACCCATAATTTCCCTTTTACTTCAGGATAATTTGAAGTGGTGATTGCGCGCACATCTACCTCATTTTTTTGTGCAAATGAAGAGAAAGCGATAATTAAAAAAGTACCAAAGAATAAAACAAAGCGCATGTATAATGCACTTTTTCCAACTAGTTTTTTCATATTTTAAGATTTAGTGTTTTTCAATAATCTCACTGCATTTAAAAATGAACGTCGTATTCGCTAATCGAATAACATCACCATCATTCAAGGGATATGCTTTTTCAATTTCTAATTCTTCATCATTTACATATGTTCCATTAGCTGCCATTTCATCTTTGATATAGAACTTGCCTTTCTTGTACAATATATTGGCGTGTTTCCCCGAAATTGTAGTGTCTTTTGTAATAGTAATTGAGTTTCCTGGTTCACGTCCAATTGAGTTATTTCCTTCATAAATTCGATAATCAACTCCCATTGGATCTAAGGTATATGACAATACCCAACCAACAATTCTTCTAGCTGAACGAGGTGAAGAATCAATGGATGCTCCACCGCCAGCTGCTGAAGTTGAGTCTTCATCTGTTACACCAGCTATATATGTTCTGTTTAAATCTCTTTTTGGTTGTCCCGGTGCAGCAGCACTTCCACTTCCGAATACTTTTGTTTGATCTGATCCATCATTTCCACTTTGGCTTCCAAATACCTGTGTTTTGGCATTATCATTACCTGCTGAGGTATTACCTCCACCCGCAACAATTGTTTTATTCAAATCATTGCCACCTGCATTATTAGAAGATCCAGTTCCTCCCGGACAATAAGGACATGCACTTAAATCTTCTTTGTAGAAATGTCCATTGTCACACTTTTTAAAACCATTCATATCGCTTTATTTTTTATTATTTAATACATCGGACATAGAGTCCATAATTACTATTCTTTTCTTCAACTATTTTATCAAACAAAAATGGATCATCATTAATCTCAGTGATGACCATCATATCTATTTTCTTTTGTTCATTGCTTTGACACCAATAATAAACCTTATTAGCAAAATACCATTCTTTGCTGTCATCCAATCTGAAACCAAATGGTTTTATATTCATCCCATACTTATCAGTGCCTTTGGTTTTCCAGTTTGTTAAAATCGCACTAGTTGTATCTTTAGACTTCAACAGCATTGCGCTCTTAGCGTTTTCAAGATCTAAATAGTCAATGAGTTCCTGAACGTCTGATTTAGCAGGAATTCGCATTCCTATTGACGCTAATTTTCCTGATTCAACAGCGTAGTAGTTGTACAAGTATCCATAGTTACCTGTTGAATCATTTTTGTGAAAACAATAGGCTGGCTCGCCAATCCGAAACAAGGAATCCCATTTTGAACGCGTATCAGCAAAGAAAATAGGTGTTCCATCATTCAGACTTGTAACTTTCAAATTGTCGTTATCCCATTTTTGGTTACCTATTTTGATAAGTTCTGCTTCTCGGGCTATCGCGCTTAATTGACTTGTTAAATCTTTGACCGCCAATTGCAGCTCTTTGTTAGAAGTCATTAAAGAGTCATTTGCCTCATAACTCAATTTAAGCAGCGAATCTTTTACTCGGTAATCATTGTAAATACCTTTACATTTTTTGTCAATTTCTTGAGCAAAACCTATTTGTGTAAAGAAAATTAGCGATCCTATAAAAATGGCTAAACCATTTATTTTTTTTGAAATCATTCTGTAAACTATAATATCAATATACATAGAGCTGTTGGTCCCCACATCCATTCGCTGAAATTTCAATGGTTCCACCTTCCCATTCTGATCCATTTGATGAGCGAGCGGACCAACTATAATATCCGGGAGTCCTTGTGACTGTGACACATCCATTTGAACCACAACCTGGATTATCACTATACCATTCGTCTATTTCACCAGCGTAATCTCCATCAATATAAATGGAAACATTACCATCCCAATTACCTATTTCATCAGAATCAAACCAAAAAACAAATGAACCTTCTTTTGGACATCCATATGGGTCATCTCCCGGTGTTTCAGGACAAGTATCGTCCTTATCAATCACACCGTCTCCATCAGAATCAGGCCATGGACAACCATAATTTTCAGATGATCCAGGTTCATCGATACATTCATCATAATCGTCTGTTACACCATCATTATCGGAGTCATAAACAGGACATCCATCATTCATGTAATCTCCTTCTTCATATGGACACATATCTCTCGTATTGATAATACCATCGTTATCTGAATCTTGAAAATTCATTACATATATCAAACCTATACTTACAATTAAAGAAATAAGTAAGCCAATAATTCCAATAATCAATCCCGCATTTGAAATACCCTTAGACGATTTCAATTCTTGATTTTTTCGAACATTTGAAAGTCCCTTTGCACCAAAAATGATTGCTAATAAACAGAATAAAATACCAACAAAACTCGCAAATGGAATAAACGATAATATCAAACCTAGAATCCCCATAACCAATCCAGCAATTGCAATTCCATTACTTTTTTTATGAATCGGTTTTTGATGATTCGAAGGTTGGTTAACTTGATTTTGAATCGGCTTAGCAGCAGGTGGAGCTGAAATATTAGCTTTGGCTTCAAGTGCACTTAAAAATTCTTCACACGTTTGAAATCGATCATCTGGATCTTTGGCTAGTGCTTTCTTTAATATAGTTGATAAATAAGTTGGAATTCCGGGATAGATTTCTTGGGGTGGTGGTAAATCTTCTTTAACAATGCGAGAATAAACCTCGTACTCAGTAGTCAATCCTTTGTATGGATTAACTCCCGTTAACATTTGGTAAAACGTTACACCAAGAGAATAAATATCAGATCGGATATCCACTTTTTTTCCCTGTACTTGTTCTGGTGACATGTAAAAAACGGTTCCCATTTGTGTACCCGTTTTTGTTAAATTATGATTTCCATCACCCAACAAACGTGCAATCCCAAAATCTAAAATTTTTGCACCATCATTTTGTGTAATGATAATATTGGCAGGTTTAATATCACGATGAACGATTCCTTTTTGGTGGGCGTAACTAAAAGCTGCAAGTATTTCTTTTATTATAGGAACAGCGCGTTCTTCTGGCATTGGACCAGTAACATTTGTGATAAAATCATCCAAAGGAATGCCTTCAACATACTCCATCACCAAATACATTCCACTTTGATCCTCGATGTAATCAAAAAGTCCAACAATATTGGGATGTTGCAAATGAGCTAAGGTTGAAGCTTCATTCTTAAATCGTTGTTTAATTTCATCATTTGCCATAAATTGAGGTAACAACGATTTAATAGCTACGGTTCGATTAACTTGAGTGTGAGTAGCCAAATAAACACTACCCATACCTCCCTCTCCTATGAGGGACTTAACTTCGTAATTAAGAATTGATTTTCCAATCATGTAGCAGTAACTTTTTTTTAATCTAATAGATTAATAATTAAATTTCATAGATTAATAAAGTGGCTTCGTCGAGGATAACAAATGTAGTGGAAAAATAATAATTGAATAAACTTTAACCAACTAAAATTATGGTGCTTTGCGAAATATGTTTTAAAAAAAGGGTGAGTAGATTCTATATTAAATCTTCACATGTGGATTACAAATAGTAGATTAAAAAATAATCTGTTGAACGAAGTAATTTTTGAGATCTATAAATGAGGCATTATTTGAAGTCAATTATTTATAACACATGTCAACCATCTAGAAAAATCTACTTAATCTCCAAAAGCAACGCTTGCATGTGCGCATAAATACCCGTAATTTTTAAACTTATGACATTGAATTTAGCTTGCTGCTCACCGAAGGACTTTTCAGCAGACTCGATGATTTGCCAATCTACTGAACATGAGTATATTTTTGACTTGCCATTCATTTGCTGTTTAAATAAATCTATCGCCTTGGTTAAATTCATATGAACGATAGCAAGCTCATTTCGCTGGATTTTCATTTCAGCTATATCTTTTTCCAATAATTCAAATTTATCTTTGTTCAACCTGGCCATTTTTGATTTAATTGCAGTTATTTCTTGATCCAAGCTGACTAATTTAGCATCCAACTCTTTTTCAGATTCTACTAATGATTTCTCAGCATCTGTAAAACCTTTTGTGTAGGTTTCAACGGATACCATTTTAACCAATGGTACAATCTTTTCGTTGACAAACTCGCTAAATTCTTCGGCTTCTTCGACAGTTTTTTCTCCAATTTTCTGAAGTTCTTTAAATTTCAACTTCAAACTTTTTTTCGTTGTTTTAAACTGCGACCATTCTGAAGTTCGAGAAGCAATTTTTTCCTTGCCTTTCGTATAAGATTTAAAATCACTTTGAATTTTATTGATGTCAACCTGCAACAATTCAAGCTGCTTTTTTGACTTGTCAATTTTATTCATTGAAAGAATAGCATCACTATAAGGCGAAGAATTACCTAGACAATTCAAATTTTTGTAATCATTTTCGAAAGCACTGATTTGTCGCAATAAATTAGTGCAAGTACTGTTTGCGGATTGAACCGAATCACTTATTTTGGAATCAATATCACTCGTTTTATAATAAACAGTGCAGGAAGTGAAAGAAAAAAGCAAACATGCCAACAATTTAATCAACGTGGCTCTAAATAACTTTGTCATAAAAAAGGGTTAATGCTGTTCAAATGTACAATTTTTGGATTTAAATTTAACCTTCGCTGAATTCAAAAGTACTCTATAAAAAATTAGTCTCTAATGAAGTACTTTTTTGATTATGCACTACTTTTCTTCCAAAAATGAATAATAGAGAATTCAATCACTTTTTTCGTTTTATTCAAATTCTGTAACTTTAGTTACCTTTAAAACCTAATCAAACAATTAGCTTTGTTGAAAAATTAGAAAACATGAAAACAAAT
>JBIIKG010000131.1:0-8222 GCA_044233275.1 Crocinitomicaceae bacterium
TACTATATTTCCACTCTTCAGGATTTGTTACATATCCTTTTTTCACAGGATTGTTGTGTATGTAGTTGACCTTTTGCTCAACAACCCAATTGCTATATACTTCAATCGGATGATTGTTTTGTTGCCACAATTGATATTTTTTTACATTGCTATTTCTTGAACCTGCTTCTTCGAATATTTTTAGAAGAAATTCTTTTCTGTTTTCAGTAGGATTTTCTTGAATTTCTTTGAGCATTTTTCGAGAGGTGAATCCTTTGAAGTCTCTCATGAAACCTGAAGGATTGTTTTCTTTTGATCTAAAAAGTAAATGAACATGGTTAGGCATAAAAACATACGCATATAACTCAATTCCTTTGTGTTTTCTACAATAGGTCAATGATTCTGCTAATATCTCCATATAAACTTCTGATGTAAATAAATTGACCCATTGAACAGTCGCGAAGCTTACAAAATATGCGTTTTCAGGATTGTGAAATTTATATTTTCGACTCATGTACTTGAAGTTAATGAAAAAAAAGATAGTTTTTGTTCAGATTTCTTTTTTTTAAATCCCTATTTACCAATTCAATTCAAAGGTTTTATACCTTTAAACAACTTTCACCAACTCACACATGTCTCAATCAATCTCTCCCATCATCCAAGCCGTCGAATTAAAGCACTTACTGCAAACCGAATCCATTGTATTCATCGATGCGAGTAATGGACCCAAGGCAAAAGCGAATTTTTTGGAAAGACACCTCGTTGGCGCTCGTTTGGTTGACCTAGATACTCATCTAACGGAAATTCCAGCTGATCCTGCAATTGGCGGACGACACCCATTGCCAGAAATAAAAGCGTTTGGACATTTATTAGGGGAGATGGGGATATCTCCAGACAGTCATGTTGTAGTCTATGACGATAAGAATGGCAGCAATGCCGCTGCGCGTTTTTGGTGGATGCTGATAGCGGTTGGACATCAAAAAGTACAAGTGTTAAACGGTGGATTGAAAGAAGCAGTAAAGTATCAACTTCCAATGAGTACAGGTGAAGAAGGAATAGAGAAAACAGCTGCTTATCCAACTACAAAATGGCTACTTCCGCTTATAGAAATTAATGAATTGGCGCGCGTTTCTGAAAATGATGAATATGTGGTGATTGATGTCCGGGATACTGCTCGTTATCGTGGAGAAGTAGAGCCTATCGATGCAGTAGCAGGACACATTCCGGGCGCGATCAATGTTCCATTTACCGAGAATTTAGATGCGGAAGGATTGTTTTTGCCAGCGGAGGAATTGAGAAGCAAGTACCATACAATTTTGGGCGACAAGAAAGCTGAAAATACGGTAGTTCATTGCGGTTCCGGTGTTACGGCTTGTCACACATTGTTAGCCTTTGCGCATGCTCAAATACCACTTCCTCGACTGTATGTTGGTTCTTGGAGTGAGTGGAGTAGGAATAAGCTCTAAGCCTTTTAGTATAACGTTAGACAAAATCTGCTATTTCATTCATTTTTAAAGGATAACACGGTTAAATGCTTATGAAGAATTCTGATTTTATACAATACACATATAAGTTCATTTCAAAATTTAGTATCTTTACCTATTAAGTTATGGAAGAGTACGATTTATATCCACATAAACCCAAGTTGATTGAGCCAAAAGCAAAAGGAAATATTGCACTGACAATTTTTTCTATTGTGCTGTTTCTAGTCTCTTTCCTCTTTATTTTTACAGAAGAAGTAAGTTTTGTTTTCAATCTTGTCATTGTTTTGTTGATCCACGAAATGGGTCATTTTATGTTGATGAAGTTATTTGGATACAAAAATGTTCGAATGCTCTTTATTCCTTTAATGGGGGCATTTGTGCAAGGATCGAAGGAAGAATATTCTCAAAAACAAAGCTTGTTAGTCGCTGGTGCTGGACCAATTCCAGGTGTTATAATTGGTTTGCTTTTAATTATGTTAGCCGGACAAACCTACCAGGCATGGATGATGGATTTAGGAATCCTCTTTTTGTTATTGAACATTATCAACTTGATTCCTTTAGATCCGTTGGATGGAGGACAATTATTCAAACTGTTGATTAAATCCAATCACGAATTGTTCTTGTTGGTATTTACTTTCATTTCTTCCTTAGTCTTGATCGGATTTGGATGGTTTATCGATAGTTGGGTGATGATTGGTTTCGGATTTTTCATGGGCTTTCGCGTACGAACGATTCAAAATCAGTACAACTTACGAAAAGAATTGAAAGAAGAGGATATCAATTACAAAACAACATATAATTTGCTTTCAAACAAAGACTTTGCGCGCATCAAAGAAGTATTGCTGAGTCATACGCCAGCATTAAGAAGCTATATTGATCAAGTTTCGGAAGATGTTTCAGATCCTTTGATGGCCAGTCAAGTAAATAATGTATTGGTGAGCCCAATTCACAAAGACACTTCGATCTTGTTTAAGATTGTAATTATTGCCTTGTGGTTTGGTAGTTTGTCGATTCCAATCATTTTTATGTTTAATTATGACTTTTTCGTAGCGAATTATGAGTGGTGGTTTGAGTACCTTTCAGGTAGGTGAGAAGGTTGGTTTTTTGCATGAATCGGGTGGAGGCACAGTTCGCAAAATAGATTCTCTTGGAATTTTTCATGTTGAAGATGAAACGGGATTTGAACGCCCTTTTCGTCAAAATGAACTAGTGAAAATTTATGGTTCCGATTATCATTTACCTGATAATGTCGACTTGCAGCGCAATGATGATGATAGTTTGACAAGAACTAATTACACTTCACACAAAGAAACGAAAACGGGATCTCGTAAACCAATTGACATTTGGGAAATTGATTTGCACATCGAATCCTTGCTAGATTCACATTGGGGAATGGGGAACGCAGAAATTTTGAAAATTCAACTTACTGAATTACGCAATTTTTATTCAAAAGCACGCGACAAGCACATCCGAAAATTGATTATTATACACGGAGTCGGTGAAGGAGTGCTGAAAGATGAAGTACGCTTGTTTCTTTCTAAAAAAGAAGGGATTGAATATTTTGACGCAGATTACCGTGAGTATGGAAAAGGAGCTACAGCGGTTGAATTACGCTACAATTTTTAATTAATCCTTTCCAAAAGAATGCACATCGTTGTGCTTTTCTTCAATTTTATCTTTCACTTTTTTAATGGATTGGGCAAGTAGGAATAAATCCGCCTTTACATTTTCTCCTAGCCATTTCCATGCTTCTTGATCGTCGTCAATTGCCAATGACATGTAGTGTAGAATCTCAAAATCATGCAACAATAACCAACGCTGTGCTTTCACATTTCCTTCAGCTGCATTGATAAAAGCCATAAGCTGAGGATAACCATTTTTTGTTAGCCATTCGCGCGCGGGTTCTTTCAAATAAATCGCATAGGTTGCCATGGCCAATTCTTCGTAGCCATTTTCTTTGAGCCAAACAATAATTTCCTCGTTTCCTTCCACCGCTTTCGCCCAAGCCAATATAATTTTAGGCGGGTAATCGATGGTTTTCATGGGCACAATCGCTTGCTGTCCCACCACACGGTTTGTTTTGTTTTTTTTACGGAACCAGTTGAGCATACTACGTAAAGAATAAATAAGCTACTAACACTGCGACGGTTCCACCGATTACATCACATAGAATTCCAGCACCAGCGGCATAGCGTGTATTGGTGATTTTGACCGATCCAAAGTAAACTGCTAGGACATAGAATGTAGTTTCAGTGCTTCCTTGAAAAGTGGCAGAAAGGTTACTCACAAAGGAATCTGCACCAAACGTTTCCATATTTTCTACCATCAAGGCACGTGCGCCACTTCCAGAAAATGGTTTCATAAAGATAACTGGAAGTGCATCAATAAACTCGAGTGAGGTCATGCCGATAAACATGAGCGCTCCTTTAAGTCCATCCATTATATCGCCAAAAGCTCCCGATGAACGAAACAAAGCCACGGCAGCCAACATCGCTACGAGGTATGGAATAATGTTGATTGAAATTTGAAATCCTTCTTTCGCCCCTTCAATAAATGAATCGAATAAATGAATTTTGGATCGTATGGCCAGTGCAAAAAAGAATGCTATAAATCCAAACATAATGGAATTACTGACAATCGAAGAAATCGTTTTGATATCGTCTGGGTGACTTTGCAAGTAGAATATAAATCCAACAATTATAGCAGTTAAGGTGCCAACATAAAGTAGTACAGTTCTATTGAATAAATTTATTTTTTGACGAATGGAAACGTATATCAATCCACCTAGCGTAGCGAAATAGGTAGTTATTAAAATTGGCAAGAATACAGAAGTAGGATCGGTAGAACCATTTGCAGCTCTCGTTGCTAAAATAGAAACGGGTATGATGGTTAATCCCGAAGCGTTCAAGACCAAAAACATAATCTGCGCATTCGTTGCTGTTTTCGGATCGGGATTCAATTCTTGTAAATCCTTCATTGCTTTTAGTCCTGCTGGAGTAGCCGCATTGTCCAATCCAAGCATATTGGCAGAAAAGTTCATCATGATGGATCCAACCGCTGGGTGATTTTTAGGAACATCGGGAAAAAGCTGACTAAACAATGGTGATATAGCGCGACTCATGAATCCAATTGCACCGCCATCTTGACCAATGCGCATGAAGCCCATCCACAGTGCCATAGTTCCAGTCATAAATAGCGCTAATTCAAATCCAGTTTTCGCTGCTGCAAATAATGCATCCATCATTGTTTGAAGAATATTTACATCTTGCCAGAAAATGAGTTTCGAAAAACCCATTATCAGCGAAATGACAAACATTCCCATCCAAACTCTATTCAATACCATACTGCGAATATCTATTTTTATTTAGTTGAAAATGTTCAACAGGGCGATAATCTTTCAACAAAGTTTTTTGTATATCTTCAAATTCCTTTTTTTTCACACAAACGAATGAAATTCTCAAAAATCGTTCGGCCGTAATTTCCAGAAACCTCTGGGTGAAACTGAACCCCAAAAATAGGTAATTCTTTATGCTGCATTCCTTCGTTTACACAAGCATCTGAAGCGGCAATTAAATTAAAATTAGGGGGTATAGAAATCGCTTCGCAATGATCTTCCATCATTTCAAATTCGTCTGGAAGCTTGTCAAAAAGGGGAGAAGGATCTAGTAATTCAATGGTTTGCCAATCGCGATCTTCGCGCATTCTAGAGGCAAAGGAACCAAACGTAATACCGACGAGTTGGTGACCAAAACAAATACCTAAAATTGGAATCGTAGTTGTTTTGATGAATTCAACTTGTTTTAAGAAATGACCGATTTCTTGCTCCGTAACGAGAATTGGTGCTCCCGAAATAATAACACCTTTTATTTCAACTAAATCTGCTAGCGTAAAGTCTAAAACAGGAATGGTTTTAAAATCCGAGAATTCATCAACGAGCTCTTCAATGTAGCGCGTTTTAGTACTTCCACAGTTGAGAATAAGTATCATAATTCTAATGTTCCAATACCTTGACGAACAATTTCTGGTGCTCCAGAAGTACAATCAATTACAGTGGAAGCTTCTAAGCGGCCATTCCCACCATCGATAATCATTGCAATTGTGTCGTCATAACGTTCATAAATTGCGTAAGGATCCACAAAATAATCTTGGATACCATCCTCATCATTGTGCAAAGAAGTTGTTGCAATTGGATTGCCCAATAGTTCAACAATTTCAAGCAATATTTTATTATCCGGAATTCTAATTCCAATCTCTTTTTTGTTGGAGTCAAATAATTTAGGAACAATGTTATTTGCTGTTAAAATAAAAGTGAAAGGTCCAGGTAAAGATTGTTTTAACAATTTAAATATTGGACGATCTATTTGTTTAACGTAATCAGAAAGATTGCTTAAATCGTGGCAAATAATAGAAAAATTGGCTTTGTTGAGTTTTAATCCTTTGAGATTAGCCAATTCATTCAATCCTTTTTTGTTGAACAAATCACAGCCCATTGAATAAACAGTATCTGTTGGAAAAATGATTATACCACCTTTTTTAAGAATATCAACAGCCTGTTGAATCAACCGTTTATCGATATTGTCAGGATTGATTTCTACAAACATAAGAAAAGTTAATTATTTTTTAAAAATTTTGCAGGAAATTGCGCGATGATCACTGTAGGCTTTTTCTTGAATGTTAAATTCGGCAGAATTCAATTCTTTAGAATGGAAAATGTAATCGATTCGGCCAGCAGGTACTTTCCCGACATACGTAGTTCCAATCCCAAATGACGTGTTTCGATAGGCATCAAACAATACTCGATTGAATTGGTTGTAGGTGTATGAAAGCGGTGTATCATTGAAATCTCCACAAACGATAGTTGGATAAGGTGAAGTAATTACATGTTCCATGACTCTTCTAGCCTGATCCGCTCTCTTTGGATAAGCAACAGTCAATTTATCCATCAACAAACGTATCGTAGAGCTTTCAGGTTTCTTTTCTGTTTCGCTGTCAAAAACCGAGTAATCTTGTTTTTGCAAACGAATTGATTGTAAATGAATATTGTAGATTCTAAACGTATCTGCTTCTTTTACGATATCTGCGTAAATGCAATAATTAAAATCAACTTCGCTTTGTGTATCGAACATGACGTCGCCTTTGGCAATCATTCGGTATTTGGAAAGAATAGTAACGCCAAAATTTTGTCGTCCACGCATTTTGTGCGCATAACGCTCATGATAATCCTTGATCTCCATGAAATCTATCAAGGTGTCGCGTGTCTTGAATTCCGTTGGTTTATCTTGGTGATAAAATTCTTGGAAACACATTACATCTGGATTTTCAGTTTGGATGTATTCAAATATTTTGTTGCGACTTTCAAATCGAATAGTAGGATCAGAATGGTATAAATCAAACAAGCGCACATTGTAACTCATTACATGCAATACATTTGAAGCTGTCGGAATTTCCTGTTCTGAACCCATTGCAATCATTCGAAAATGTAACTTACCACCAATTAACAGAACAGCGAGAACTACCAATGCCATGCGTGACTTAGCGAGACTCCAAATAATTAAAAATAACAGTGTAAAAAGGAAAATTATTGGGTAAGCCAAGCCAAAGAATGGCAATAATTTAAACGTGTTTGGATGAACGTAAGGCGCTAAATAAGCCAAAAGTAATCCGCCTAAGCAAATGAAGGTTAACACCTTGATTAAAGAAGAAAAACGAAGTATACGCTTCAATAAATCAGCCATTTTTGCTTTGTTGGAACAAGAAGTCTTTTTCAGCTTTCGTCAGAGATTCATATCCTGATTTCGAAATTTTGTCTAAGATAGCATCAATTTTTTGCTGACGCAATTTTGCTTCTACAATAAATTCTTCATCGGTTTTGAAGCGAGCATTCGTTGCTCCACCTTTCTTCACCGTTAATTTGCTTTTGGGTTTAAATAAACCACTAAAGAATCCTCCAATAGATTCAATAAATCGCTGAAATCCAGTCACAATATTCGTTTTACTATGTAAATTTTTAATTGAAAGTAAACCTATAATAACTCCTCCAATGTGCGCGAAGTGAGCCGTTTTGTCATCCAATCCTAAAGAAATCAAATCCGATAAAATAAAAATACCAGCTAAAAAGATCAATCGAATTGGAAATATACCAAATAAATTGACCGTTAAGTTAGGTCGATAAAAAGCCAAAGCAGCAAAAATGGCCATAATGGAGCCAGAAGCACCCACCACAACTTGTGTTTCATTGCGCAAAGTTGGAAAAATCAAATGAGCCAAGATTTCTAACAGTCCACCACCAATTCCGCCAAGAATATAGGTGTAAAGAAGACGTTTTTGGTCAAAAAACTGCACAAACATACGTCCAACAAAATAGAGAAATATCATGTTGAACAAAAAGTGAAATACAGAGAAATGTGCAAAAATACTGGTGATTAATCCCCAAGGTTGAACTAAGAAATCAAGCACATGTGTTTTTAAATAAAATACGTTATCTAAAAGTGTGTACAATATTCCTGCTGTTTCTCCACCAATTAAGCGTGCAAAAACAAACACAATTTGAATCAGCAAGAAGACCGCTAGATTCAATAAAAGCAAGCGAATCACCATTCCGCCGTGACGGTATTGGTATTTCAAATCATCTAAAAGTGTATTTTCCGTTTGCATCTTAGTAGAAATTTTGTCGATCTGTTTTACGCCAAATAAGCACCAGTACAATTCCAACAATTGCACCACCCACATGGGCTAAATGCGCAATTTGGAATTGTACTG
>JBIIKG010000019.1:0-25813 GCA_044233275.1 Crocinitomicaceae bacterium
TTTTGATTACCTGCATATTCGAAGTCGGAAAGTAATGTTTATTGAACTGCCAGATGTCGATGAAATCGCCATTCAACACCAAGATTTTGGGATTAATCGAATTCAAATAATTCGTTAATTCCTCAGCTCTAGAACCATACGTTCCCAAATGAACATCCGATATTACTACCAATTCAAGATCCCTTTTTACCTTTTGCATGCTGACCAGTTTTAACTACTACAAAAATGGTCTATTCACATTGTTTAGTTTTTAAGTCTATTTTAAATCTTAGTTGTTTGCGAACATCAAAAAGTTAAAAACTGCCTCAACTATCTTTGTTAGTGATAATTAGGACTAGATCCTACACACCCAATTAGTACAGAGATAATATTTATTTTACACCTTGATAATTTTTGATCTCATTTGGCTTGTCTGAAAGAAAAAATAGGCATTTTGGCCTTTAAACAGGGTTAATATAGAAATAACACAAAGTCGTGGGTTGGTTTTAACATGCAGCTCAAAATCGATATAGAACTTTCTGGAATAAGGAATTAAGGAATCGTCGGTTAATCGCGGGAGCAAAAATGGTAGAAAATAGTGAGGGTGTGCTTACTTCCCAATACAAAACTTACTAAAGATATTCCCAAGCAGATCATCGGTAGAAATATCACCTGTGATGGTACCTAAATCATACATTGCTTGACGAATATCCATAGCAACGAAATCAGCGGAGATGTTGTTGTCTAAATCGAATTTTGCTTTTTCGAGGGAGACAGCTGTGCGCAGCAAGGCATCGTAATGACGGATGTTTGAAACAATGGTATCGTTGGCCAAGTTGAAATCGCCTGTTACCAATTCAACCAATTTAGTACGTAGGGTTTCCATTCCAATTCCTTCTTTGGCTGAAATAGAAATGTGTTCTTTTTCGCAAGATTCAATTTTATCTTGAGAAATATCTTGTTTATTGGCTAAAACCAGCACTTTTTTATCTGGAAATTCTGTTTCGATTTCTGTCGCCCAGCTTGCCACTTCTTTCAAACTTGAGGGCAATGAAACATCTGCTAAACACAAGACTATTTGCGCTTGTTTGATTTTCTCTTTCGAGCGCTCAATTCCAAGGGCTTCAATCTCTTCTGCTCCTTCTCGAATTCCGGCTGTGTCTATTAAACGGAATAAAATTCCTTCGATGTTCAAGGTTTCTTCAATGACGTCGCGCGTTGTTCCAGCGATGTTGCTCACGATGGCGCGATCTTCGCCCAACAATTGATTCAACAAGGTACTTTTTCCGGTATTTGGTGCACCAACAATGGCAACTGGAACGCCGTTTTTGATTGCATTTCCTAACTCAAAGGATTTCGCCAAACGATTGATATACGATAAAACATCCGTTACCAATTGTTTCAGCTCTTTTCGATCTGCAAATTCAACATCTTCTTCAGCAAAATCGAGTTCCAATTCAACCAAGGAAGCAAAGTGGATTAACTTTTCACGTAACTCTTTCAACTCATTGGAGAAACCACCGCGCAATTGTTTCAAGGCAATATCGTGGGCGCTTTTCGATTGAGAAGCAATTAGATCCGCGACCGCTTCTGCTTGGGATAAATCCAATTTACCATTCATAAAAGCACGCATGGTGTATTCACCTGGTTCAGCCAAGCGACAACCAGCAGAGAGTAAAGTCTGAATAATCTGTTGTTGAATATATGGCGAAGCATGACACGTAATTTCTGCCGCTTCCTCACCTGTAAAGCTTTTACCGCTTTCGAAAACTGTTATTAATACCTCATCAATCAAAGTTCCATCAGGACCCTTGAAATACCCAAAATGAGCTGTATGTGACGGTTTATCACATAGGTTTTTCGAAAAACAAGCCGAAACAATCGCCAAAGAATTTGCACCAGAAACACGAATAAGTGCGATAGCCCCTACCCCATTTGGCGTTGATAAAGCACAGATTGTATCATTTGAGTTCAACATAGGGCAAAGTTAAAACAAAAAAGGGATGTCCACTATTGCGAACCATCCCTTTTTCTAATTGATGCTATTGAGCCTAAAAGTTAATCTGAGCTTGCAATCTCAATAAATTTCCTTGTTGAAAATTCTCCGGATTTACGTGGTCTTCAAATCGACGATGAGATATAGTGTACATAGCTACTAATTCAAATGTTTTATGAGGTTGCCATTCAAAACCGATTTCATATTCATTCACTTTATAACTTCTCACGTCCAATTCATGTTTCTTGCCTCCTTCATAGTACTGACCTCTCACAAACGGAATCAACGTTTGTTTACCTATTTTCAACATATAAGATAATGTAATGTATCCACCTTTTAGTCCTTGAACTTCAATTGAGTCCGTGAATTTATTGTACTCAGGTCCTTTACCTATGTTATATTCAGCCTGGATTCCAAACGGTTTTGGATATAAAACAAAAGAGGCTGCTGCTCGTTGATCTAAATATTCACCATTGTCATTTTTCTTAACACCAGAAGAGGTGCTCAACAAGGTGAATGTACCAGTATAAGCTTGAATTCCTGGTTCGATAATTTGATTTTTAATCTTGATTGGATAACTTAGTCTTGAAACAACATGTAAATTATCATTTCTCTCCGTTTGATTTGCTGTTTGTCCATTGTAAACGCCAAAAGCAAATACACCATAATCTCCTGAACCTTTCAAACCATCTCTCACCAAACTACTAAACATTTCTCGTTTTGCCTTCGGTGCCCAATAGAAAAAGGCTCCCATATCACGCTCATTTGTTAAAGCGCTATTTAGCGCATCATTTCGATCTAATGGCAAACGATTTTGACTTGACTGCATATTTTCAAAACCATACGGAACCTTGCTTTGTCCCAATCGAATGCGAAACTCATTATTCTTATCTAACCCAAGATCAAAATAAGCATCTCTCAACTGCGCAACATTACCCGTTGTTCCAGCTGAGGAAGCGAAATCTGGCTGCACATAAAAATATACACGTTTAGAAATCTGTCCTGACAAAATAATTCGCGCTCGACGAATAAACAAACCACCATCATCTCCAATCGATCGATCACATTGTTCACATTTCAAATCAGGATTCGTTTCTAGTAGACGATTATAACGAACCTGCAAATATCCTCTAATTTGGAAGTTTTCATACCAATTCGTCTTTACATTTTGTTCAATACTGTTCGTTTTTTTCAAACTGTCCGATTGAGTATGAGCTGTCAATGAAACGAAAGAAACAATTGAAACACTCAGAAAAAATTTTAATATTCTCATTATATTATTGATTTATGCCGACAAAAATATTTCATTAATATTCGCTTAACATTCAAAACACAATAACTTAAGATTTAAATAACTTTCGTAACAATTTGGTAATATTAAATTTTTGAGCGCCTATAAGGATTTAGGATCAATTATGCCTGTTTCATAGCGTATACAGCCGCATACACATAACAAAAACTCATTATTTACTTAATATTAAATTAACATTAGCAACGATTAAACTAAATAAACAACTGAAAACGTGTGGTTTACAATTTATCATTTCAAAGCAGAAATCGTAACATTATCATTACGTTAACAAAACACTGAAAAAGATTTACCATTTCAATTTACCAATACATTTGCTAAAAAATTCAAAAGATTATGGCAGGTATATTAAAATTCTTTTTACCAAAAGACAAAGTGTTTTACACATTATTTGAAGATGCAAGTGAGAACTTAGAATTGCTTTCTAAATTGTTAGTGAAAGTTGTAAATGAACCAGATTTCGGCAAGCGCAATGCTTTAATTAAAGAAATGGAAGATTTGGAGCATGCAAATGATGAAGTAACACATACAATTTTCATTGAGTTAGGTAAAAACTTTATCACGCCATTCGATAGAGAGGACATCCATAGTTTAGCTTCTGCCTTAGATGATATTGCAGATTATATTTATGCTTCTGGTAAGAAAATTAATTTCTACAAAATAGATCCTACATCTGACCAAGGAATTCAAAAAACAGCCGTTGCTATTGAAGAAGCTGTAAATGCAGTAAAACAGGCGGTTCGCGAGTTACGTAACTTAAAAAACACGCAGAAAATAGTTGAGTGTGTTATAAAAATCAATAGTGCTGAAAACAAAGCAGATGAGATTTTTGATATGAGCATTGAAAAACTATTTGCTTCAGATGTTGATGCGAAAGAATTAATCAAAATGCGTGAATTGTATCAAGTAATGGAAATCGTTACTGATAAATGTGAAGACGCTGGAAATGTAATCGAATCAATCGTAGTTAAATACGCTTAAATTCAAATTAAATCAGATTTGATATGTTTACCTTATTAATAGTCGTAATTGTTATTGCCCTGCTTTTTGACTTGGTGAACGGTTTTCACGATGCTGCAAATTCTATTGCTACCGTCGTTTCTACCAAAGTTCTTACCCCATTCCAAGCCGTAGTTTGGGCCGCAGCATTTAATATCTTAGCCTTTTGGGTTTTCGATATGAGTGTCGGAAATACGGTAGCTAAAACAGTAGATGCTAGCGCAATTGACCTTTGGGTTATTTTAGCTGGTCTTTTAGCTGCTACATTCTGGAATCTTTTGACGTGGTGGTTCGGAATTCCATCTTCATCGTCTCACACACTTATTGGAGGTTTTGCTGGTGCTGCAGTGGCTCACGCTGGTTTCGATGTAATTGCAACCGGAGAAATTTTAAAAGTGGTTCTCTTCATTTTTCTTGCCCCTTTCATTGGTGGATTCATTGCCTATGTAATTGCCATCGTTACCATAAGTCGAGTATTCTGGAAAAAGATGCTAATCATCCTTGTTTTAAGTGGTTTGACGCTTTACATCATGTTATACATGATTGAATACCAAGACATGAAGCCTGTGATGATGTACATTGTAATGGGTATGATTGCTGTTTTCATCCTTGTTTACATTTGGTTCGAATCGAAATATGGTAAAAAACCATCAGCTTTGAAGGAAGCCAACATGCACAAGCGTTTACAATTGTTATCTTCTGCAGCCTTTTCATTAGGTCATGGTGGTGCCGATTCTCAAAAAGTAATGGGTATTATCTGTGCAGCCTTGATGGTTTATGGAAACATGGTCCGAGAAGGACACATTGATGAAACCATTCCAGAACAATTAACAGTTTCTGAAGTCTTCCAAATTGACTACAAAGGAGATGATGGGAAAAAGAAAAAGTATAAGCCTGAATATGCTGAAATGCATGGTACTTTTTTCTTTGCAAAAGGAGATGATATTGTCGATGCGAAAACAAATGAAGTAGTTTTTACTGATGAAAAGTTGAATGACAACTATTCGAAAAAAGACAAATTCACTACTTTCAAAAAATTCGATAAAAAAGTTGAGCACTTAACTATCTTCACCAAAGGTGATACACTTTTCGACGCCAACACAAAAGAAACAATTTTCGTTGATAAGACTTTAAACCCTCGATATTCTAAAGCGGTAATTTTCGATGAAATGATCGAACATGAAACAATGGAATTAAAGAAAGATCATAAAATCAAAACAAAAGTGCAGGCGGAAACAATGCCTTTCTGGATTGCTTTTGGTTGTTATTTCATGATTGGAATTGGAACCTTAATGGGTGGTTGGAAAATTGTAAAAACAATGGGAACAAAAATCACGAAAGTGACACCATTGGAAGGTGTTTGTGCTGAAACATCTGGTGCATTAACCTTATTTACTGTGAGTCAATTTGGAATTCCTGTTTCAACTACACATACAATCACAGGTGCCATTATTGGTGTTGGTGCTACAAAGCGTTTGAGTGCCGTTCGTTGGGGAGTAACCATCAACCTTCTATGGGCTTGGGTTCTTACAATTCCTGTTAGTGCGTTATTGGCAGCCCTAATACTTTATGCAATTAAGTTGTTCGTATAACAACTAACGATTCTATATTTTAAGAGGACTTTCGGGTCCTCTTTTTTTGCTAACAATCGAGCAATTCTTCATCTTCTTTCTTTCGCTCTAAGGGTTTACGGTAATAGAAAATGGCTTGGGTTCCTACTCCAATAAAGAAGTAAACGAATAACACGTACCAATGCCTAAACGCGGAATTTTCAAACAACACAATCACAAAACCGGTAATTGCTGCAAGTAAAAAATGAGTTATCTGAATAACAATAAAAGGTCGCTTTTTTAGATTCAAGACGATTATTAAAACCAAATAGGGCAAGGAAAATAAGCCAGAAAGGACAGCGAATACCAGTGCAATTGCTGGTTTACCAGTGAACAATCCACAAATTACACTTCCAACGATTACGGTTATCACCCACGACAACACAAAATTTGCTATTTTCATTTGCGCTTGCTTTGAAAAAATGACAACATCAACTCACTGCATTCCTTTTCCATAATACCATTGCTAACAAGTGTTTTTGGATGATATAATTCCGTTCCGAAACGCCCTGCTCCTCTTTTCTCATCACGTGCGGCAAAAACCACTTTATCTAATTGAGCCCAATACAAGGCACCAGCGCACATCACACAAGGTTCAAGCGTAACATATAAGGTACAACCTGTTAAATACTTCGCGCCAATATACTCAGAAGCGGCTGTTATAGCTTGAATTTCCGCATGAGCGGTTACATCATGCAAATGCTCTGTAAAATTGTGCGCTCGAGCTATCACTGTATTATTTGAAACAATTACTGCTCCCACTGGCACCTCATCTAAAGCAAAAGCCTTTTGAGCTTCCAAAAAAGCCTGCTTCATAAAGTACTCATCGTTATAAGGCGAAATCATTTTTTACCCGGTTTTAATTTCTTTGGTTCCTCAACTATAATTTCAGACAATTCTCCTCGGCGAGCACTAAATCTTTTGTCAAATGATCCAAAGGCTGAAACAATTGAAATTTCATAATGATCCTTCGTTAACTGATATATTTTTACAGTTAACGATCCCTTCATAAAACCGCGTTTCACAATGTAAAACTGGCTGCTTTCGAAGCCGCTTTCATTCAATTTCGAAATATAACGACTTATTGCTCCCTTCTTACGAAAATCACCCATTGGATAAATTCCTTTCGTTAACACTTTTCCCTCTGAATATAAAAAGTAGCTCACACTGTCTTGCAACACCTTTTTACTTGTAAACCCGGGCGTCCACATACTATCCAAATGAAAAAGCATAAATGAAGGCGGTTTTTGTTTTGAAAGCGTGTCAACCTGACCAAAAGACAGAACTGAGAGACCAGTAAACAGTATAAAAAGTAAATTTTTAACCACAGAAATTGTTTTTTGACCAAGTTAAGTATTTTTAAGATTGTAGATAGTGGCCCTTCCATTTATCCTTCAAAAACTCGCTTCTTCTCGTTAAAATTATCTTTACATTTGACAAAACATCAACAGCAATTGACACATAGTATTCCGTATTTACAACCCGGTGATTTAGTATATATCACAGCACCAGCAAAAGCTATTGAGCAAGAATACATCGTATTTGCACAAAACCTATTGGAACAAAAAGGATATAAAGTACTACTCAGTCAACACTGCTTGGGACAACACAACTATTTCTCAGGTACAGATGAAGAACGCTTAAACGATTTTCAATTTGGTCTAGATCATCCTGAGGTAAAAGCCATTCTTTGTGCAAGAGGTGGTTATGGCTGCGTGCGAATAGTTGACCGGATTCAATGGGCCGGTTTCATTCGTGAACCCAAATGGATTATTGGCTTCAGTGATGTTACCGTTTTTCACCAACGCATTCAGCGCTTTGGAATTCAAAGTATTCATGCTTCGATGCCCTTAAATTTTCAAACGAACAGCTCTCTTACGTTGGATAGTTTGTTTAACGCTATCGAAGGGAAAGATTTATCCATTACTTGTCCTTCAACCACACACAATAAAAATGGGCAAGTTCAAGGGAAATTAGTCGGTGGAAATTTGAGTATACTTTACAGTTTACTTGGAACCGATGACCAAATCGATTTCACAGACACAATTCTTTTTATTGAAGATCTTTCCGAACAACTTTATCACATAGACCGCATGTTTTATGCACTCGCAAAAGCGAATGTTTTAAATAAAATCAAAGGTTTAATCATTGGCGGAATGACTGATATGAAAGATACAGCCGTACCTTTTGGTAAAACACTTGAAGAACTTATTCTTGATCACTTTCATTATCGCAACATCCCGATTTGCTTTAATTTCCCAGCCGGACACATTGATGATAACCGAGCATTAGTTTTTGGTTCACAGTATAATCTGGACGTAAATTCAAGTCAAACTACCTTAACAAAAACAAGCTAAATTAAATATAACAGCAACTATCGCTATGCTTGTCATTCTCAACAACTTTAATTTGAATTAGCGATATGATGCATAAATTAGGAAAAAAGGAGTTGGTGTTTTCTCTTTAGTGCTTAAAGAACTATAAATTTATGTTGAATGCGAGAATTTTCTTCTTGCACAGTTGCCACATACATTCCAATACCTAAATCTTGAATAGCCACAGTGCCCTCTAGCCCAATTACCCATGTTCCGATGTAAGTTCCAGCCATTGTATAAATAGTACAATTCGACCCAACTTTCCCTTGAATAAAAATATTTCCTTCTGAAGGATTCGGATAAACTTTTACTTCTGACATAGCATGTTCAACAACGGAACGAGCGGCCTGAATTTCATTTGTTTCCTTACTTTCTATTGCAGAACCACTTAAATGTTCTGATTCTTGGGCACTTAAGCCAAACTGTAATACCACGACTAACACACACATAATTGCTTTCATACTCTTCGTTTTTGGTTCACTTGACATAAGTATACAAGTTCGAAAAGTTACAAAACAAAGTGTTGTTTATGTAGAAACAATCTAAATAAGAACTCTTCTCCAATTCGTTTGTTCTATCTATTAAATTTGCATAGTTATTTAAAACAAAGAAAGCATTCACCTATGAGTAAATCAGCTATTTTATCGTCATCAATTGCCAAAAAATATTGGATGGCATTGACCGGATTGTTCTTATGTCTCTTCCTTGTGGGCCATTTACTTGGTAACCTTCAATTAATTTTTATTGGTGGTGAAGAAGGAAAATTAGCATTCAACGAGTATGCATATTTCATGACACACAATCCATTGATTAAAGTAATGTCTTATTTGACTTACTTATCTATTCTTTTCCATGCAATCGATGGATTTTTATTAACCATTCAAAACAAGAAGGCGCGACCGGTACCTTATGCATACAACAAACCTGCTGCTAATTCTTCAACTTCTTCTCGCTACATGGCGTTATTGGGTAGTTTAATCTTAATTTTCATCGTAACGCACATGGCAAATTTCTGGTGGAAAATGAAGTATTCATCTGATCCAATGCCCTTGCATCAAGTTACAGTTACAAATCCTCAATCGAACGCAGCAGAAACTTTTTACGTGACTCAAACAGGCGATTACGTTCCAACTGTTGCATTTTCAGCTGAAGGCAATAAGCCTGCAGCAATGGAAATCAGAAATGGAAATGAGTTCTACATTACTGAAGTTAACTTAAAAAGAGGTGAGGGCTATAAAGATCTTCATTCAGTTGTTCTTGCATTTTTCGGTCATGACAAATCGAAAGATGGTGTTCCAGCAAATGAAATGGCGCTATTTGCTGTTATGCTTTATGTGGTTGGTATGCTTGTTCTAGCGTTCCACTTGTGGCATGGTTTCTCATCCGCTTTCCAATCTCTTGGTGTAAACCACAAACGATACAACCGAATGATTGCCACAGCAGGTAAATTCTTTGCTGTAGTAATTCCTGCATTATTTGCTATTATTCCAATTATTCTTTTCTTGAACAAATAGTCTTAAAAAACAATCGATATGTCAATATTAGATTCAAAAATACCTCAAGGCAATATTGCTGAAAAGTGGACAGATCATAAGAACCATTTAAAATTAGTTGCACCTAACAACCGTCCGAAAATTGACATCATTGTCGTTGGAACTGGTTTAGCAGGTGCCTCTGCAGCTGCTTCTTTTGGAGAAATGGGATACAATGTGAAAGCTTTTTGTTTTCAGGATTCTCCTCGTCGAGCGCACTCTATTGCTGCACAAGGTGGCATCAATGCTGCAAAAAACTATCAAAATGATGGCGATTCAGTTTTCCGTCTTTTTTACGATACAATCAAAGGTGGTGACTACCGTGCAAGAGAAGCGAACGTTCATCGTTTAGCTGAAGTTTCAGGCAACATCATCGACCAATGTGTTGCTCAAGGTGTTCCTTTTGCGCGGGAATATGGTGGTTTGTTAGACAACCGTTCATTTGGTGGGACACAAGTTCAACGTACATTTTATGCTGCTGGTCAAACAGGACAGCAATTGTTATTAGGAGCTTATTCGGCAATTTCACGTCAAATTGGTTTGGGTCGTGTTAAAATGTACAAGCGTCACGAAATGCTTGATGTTGTTAAAATCGACGGAAAAGCACGTGGGATTATCGCACGTAACTTGGTAACAGGTGAAATTGAGCGTCATTCTGCACATGCGGTTATCATTGCCTCAGGTGGATATGGAAACGTTTATTTCCTTTCTACAAATGCAATGGGAAGTAACGTAACAGCTGCTTGGAAAATTCACAAACAAGGTGCTTACTTTGCGAATCCTTGCTTTGTTCAAATTCATCCAACTTGTATTCCAGTTCACGGAACAAATCAGTCTAAATTAACCCTAATGTCAGAATCATTGCGTAATTCTGGGCGTATTTGGGTGCCAATGAAAAAAGAAGATGCTGAAGCTATTCGTGAAGGCCGCTTAAAGCCAACTCAAATTGATGAAGCTGATAGAGATTATTTCTTGGAAAGAAGATATCCAGCTTTCGGAAACCTAGTTCCTCGTGATGTTGCTTCACGTGCAGCAAAAGAAAGATGCGATGCTGGTTTTGGTATAGAAGCAAATAGCACAAACGAAGGGGTTTACTTGGATTTTTCTTCTGAAATCAAATCAAAAGGAAAACAATCTGCTTATGCACAAGGTGATCACGATCCTTCAGAAGAGAAAATCATCGAGCTAGGTAAGAAATGGGTTGAAAGTAAGTACGGAAACTTGTTCCAGATGTATGAAAAAATTACAGCGGAGAATCCATATGAAACACCGATGAAAATCTATCCAGCAGTTCACTACACAATGGGTGGCGTTTGGGTTGATTACAACTTACAATCAACAATTCCAGGATGTTTCGTTGCAGGAGAAGCAAACTTCTCTGACCACGGAGCGAATCGTCTGGGTGCTTCTGCTTTAATGCAAGGATTGGCTGACGGATATTTCGTTTTACCTTATACAGTTTCTAACTATTTAGCGGATGAAATTCGTACAGGATCGATCCCAACAGATGGACCTGAATTTGACGAAGCTGAAAACCGAGTAAAAGAAACCATTAATAAATTCTTAAACAACAACGGTTCGAAAACTGTAGATTATTTCCATAAAAGATTGGGATTGATCATGTGGAACAAAGTTGGAATGGGAAGAAACGAAGCGGGATTAAATGAAGCAATTGCTGAAATTGCAGCCTTGAAAGAAGAGTTCCATAATGATGTTTATGTCCCTGGTGAAGCAAATGAATTAAACCAAGAATTAGAAAAAGCGCTTCGTGTTGCCGATTTAATTGAATTAGGCCAATTAATGGCTATAGACGCTTTGCAAAGAAATGAATCTTGCGGTGGTCATTTTAGAGATGAATATCAAGATGAGGAGGGTGAAACATTGCGTGATGATGAAAACTTCAAGTTCGTTGGAGCATGGGAATATACCGGATCAGATATCACTAAATCAATTCTACACAAAGAAGAGTTGAACTATGAGTTCATTAAAATTGCAGCAAGAAATTACAAATAAGGCATTGTTAAAAGAAGTTTTTTTGGAAATTGAAGAGAAAAGTAAAATGCTAAATTCATTTATAAAAAAAGTAAATAACACTAATTGAGTGGTTTTGGGAATGGGCATCACTCAAGCCTATTGCCAAACAACTAAAAACTGATTAAATATGGCTTCAAAATTCATCAATATAACCCTTAAAATCTGGCGTCAAAAGAATGCCGACTCAAAAGGAAATTTGGAAACTTATTCATTGAATGAAGTTTCTACTGACAGTTCTTTCTTAGAAATGTTGGATCAATTAAACGAACAACTGATAAACAATCGTCAAGAGCCAATTGCTTTTGATCACGATTGTCGTGAAGGAATCTGTGGAATGTGTTCCTTGTATATCAATGGGCGTGCTCATGGTCCAGATACAGGAACGACAACTTGTCAACTGCACATGCGAATGTTTGCTGATGGCGATACGATTTATGTTGAGCCGTGGAGATCGAAAGCTTTTCCAGTTGTAAAAGACTTAGTAGTTGACAGAAGCGCATTTGATCGAATTCAACAAGCGGGAGGATTTGTTTCTGTGAATACTTCAGGCAGAACAATGGATGCAAATGCAATTCCAGTTCCAAAATTAGATGCAGATAAAGCGTTCGAAGCAGCAGCATGTATTGGTTGTGGGGCTTGCGTTGCATCATGTAAAAACAGTTCAGCAATGTTATTTGTAGGAGCGAAAGTTTCTCAATATGCCTTATTACCTCAAGGGAAAGTGGAAGCGAAAAACCGTGTATTAAATATGGTTCGTCAAATGGAAGAAGAAGGTTTTGGTAACTGCACAAACACTGGAGCATGCGAAGTTGAATGTCCAAAAGGCATTTCATTAGAAAACATTGCGCGCATGAATCGCGAGTACATGAAAGCGATGCTAACTGCAGAGTAAAAAATTAAATTCTATTATTAAAGGCATTTCAATTTTGAAATGCCTTTTTTATTTTCAACCATTTATCTCTTAAAATCGTTAATTCATACTAGATTGGAATGAATTTTATGTTATTTTAGCAATAAATTAAACTCTATAATTATGAAAAAACTTTTACTTTCTGTTTTTACAGTGGTTGGAGCCTTCTGCTCACACGCACAAGTTGTTTGTGCAGGCGTTTCTCCTGCTCCTATTACTGGAAACTATGAATTTACATGGGGATCACCTGGCCAAGGATGGGGAACACCAAATTTTTTAATTCCAGGCAATTCCATTACTGGTGAACTTGTATTAGTAGACGACGGTACAGCGGGTACAAGTTCTTTATCCGGATTACCGAACGGGAATTACGGTTGTGCAGCTTCTCCTGCAAATGCTTATGCTGGTAAAATCGCAGTTGTTTATAGATACGATGGTACAGGAACAAGCTCACCTACTTATTGTGGTTTCTCTGACAAAGCATTGAACGCATTAAACTCCGGAGCAATTGGTGTAATTATCGTTAATCGTGAGCCAGGAGTTGTTCCAATGGGAGCAGGCACTGCTGGGGCAAATGTAACCGTGCCTGTAGTAATGCTTAGCGATTCAGATGGAGCTGCCTTACGAGCGGAAATGCAAAACGGTCCTGTTACAATGTTCATTGGAAACAAAACAGGTCTTTACAATGATGACTGTGGAATTACGAAAGGTGCCACATTGATTTCTAAATCTTACGGTGTTGTTTCTCAACTTTCTCAAAATGCAAGTGAATTTAACTTTGAAATTGGTTCACGAGTATACAACTACGGTATTGATGATCAATCAAATCTTACATTAACTGCAACTGTTACAAACCCAAGTTCAACAGTAGTATACGATGAAACTGTAGGTCCTTTCTCTATTGTTTCAGGTGATAGTATTGATATTATCCCTGGTGGAGCGTATTCATTTCCATTGTTTTCATTAGCAACTTATCCGGCTGGACGTTACACAGTAACTTACACATTAGATTTAGGTGTGACAGACGAATACGATGCTGACAACTCGGTTACTTCTGATTTCGTTGTTAATGATTCTATTTTTGCAATGGGAACTTTGGATGAAATTACTGGTTTACCAGTTGCTAATAACGGTTACCGCCCATCTACGAACACAAATACATTTGGTGAGTGTATCGTTTTACGTGATGCAAACGCTAGTCGTATTGGTGTAGCTGGAATCTATTTCTCTGCTCAAGGTACTGCGGTTGATTTGACAGGAGAAGAAATGGCACTAAACTTATACAAGTGGGATGATGCTTTCGTTGATTTAAGTGATGCTGCATTAGTAACTTTTGATTTATTAAACCCAGTTGCATTTGGATACTACTATTACCCTTCTGATCTTCAAGGCGAAACGGTTTTTGGACAATTCAACACATCTGTTGCTTTATTAGACAATCAACGTTACTTAGCGTGCGTTCAAACAGTTAATCTTGAGATTTACTTAGGTTTCGACACTAAAACAAACTACGTTTGGAACGAAGCATACTATTTACAACCAGTAACTCCAATTGAGAATGATGGTGCATATTTCGCATCTGGATTTGGAGCTGATGTTGTCCCTGCTTTAGGATTAATGGTGTTTGATGCTGATGAGGCTGGATTAAACGAAGAAACTTCTATTGAAGGACTTGCTTATCCAAACCCTGCGGTTGATGTTGTTACAGTGTCTGTAAACGCAGAAGGAAATGCTACATTAAACGTAACTGATTTAGCTGGTAGAACAGTACTTTCTCAGAATGTTACTTTGGAAAACGGAAAAACATCTGTTAACATCGCTTCATTGAATACAGGTTCTTACCTTTTCAACGTAACTCTTGAAAACGGAAATTCAACTCAGTTTAGTGTTGTGAAAAAATAATAGAATACTCTTATTCTAAAAAGGGTTAATCCACTTCGGCGGATTAACCCTTTTTTTATGCACTAAAAAGCCCGTCAATCGAAATTGACGGGCTTTTTTACCTAAACTTAACTTATGTTACGAGTTAAAAATTCATGGATAAACCAAAAGTTAACGGATATACTTCAACTGTTTTTTCGGTATCAAACAAAGGCATTAAACTATAAGAAGCAAATGCACCCCAATCACCATAACCCAATCGCACCAATGCATCTAACTTAAAAGAGTTTAATCCATAAACACCTTTTAATGATTGCTTAAAATCTTTACCATCAAACTCACCTGTGCGTTTTACTTTAGAACTTAAGCGCACTCCTCCAACTACACCTGCAGCCAAATAGAAGCTTTTATCAGCATCTTCATTGGTAGCAAATTCGATTAACAAAGGAACCGTCAGATAATTTGCTCTCAATTTATTCTTCGAATAACTATTAACCGTATCAATTACTGCAAATAGTGTATCAGCATTGTTTTGAAGAACATAATTATCACGAAAAGCCAGTTGTGTGAAACTGAAGCCTAAACCGGTTGTAATTCCTACATATTGCTTCACTATAGCGAATTTCTTCTCGAGAACATTCAAGTTCCACGTCATAGATCGTGCGGGATCATTTTCCCAGTATGGATTCGTGTCAAACGAACTTCCCATGTCGCCGTTCATATTCATTCCAAAACCCATATCAAGTCCTGCCCAATGCGCTTCATAGTTCTTCCGATCATCATTTGAAGGTTCGGCATCCACTGTATCGATATCCTCGTTTCCTTCTATTTCCTCATTGGAATGGTCAACAAGGATAATTTCCATTTTTCCCATATTGACACGTGTAGTGTCTGGTGTTGTTTCTTGTGCAAACAATCCTGTTGAACTTAATAGAACTGCTAGTGTATAGGTTTTTGCTGTCATGTTGTTTTTATTAGATTTAAACACTTTTTATCGTTTCTTAAGTGTTAGACCTTCAAACATAAAATAAGTTACAGCAGAAGAGAAAAAAATTAATCTTCTAAATCATCTTCCCAGCTTTCTAAGAAATCATCTAGTTCTCGACGGTCCTTTTTCGTTGGTTTACCGGTTCCATTATCACGGTAGGCGCTTTGGGCTAATTTATAAAGTCTGAATTTTTCTCTTTCTTCATCGCTTGTTGTCTCTATTAAATAATCAACGACTAATTTTGGACCTACCCGTTTATCCAGAAGATTCAAAACTTTATAAGAAAAAACGGCACTATTGTGAGAAATCAGAATTGTATCACCTATTTTAGGTTCTTTAGACGGTTTTATTTGTGCGCCATTAATCTTAATCTTTCCTTTTGAAATAGCTTCGCTTGCCTGACTTCGCGTCTTTGCTAATCGAACACTCCAAATAAATTTATCCCAGCGTAAGCTCATTTCTCGTTTTCTTTGGAAGTGAATTAAAAACTAACTCATACGAATGATCTATCAACTCAAAAATTAATGCGCTTGAAACATCTTCGTTGACCGATACAGTGTTCCAGTGCTTCTTGCTCATGTGATAACCAGGATGAACTCCTGCAAAACTCTCCCGCAATTCTATTGCCTTTTCAGGATCACATTTCAAATTGATAGAATTGAAATCTTCAATATCTGCAAGCGCAAACAATTTACCAGCGACTTTCATAACGAGTGTCTTTTGGTCAAAAGGAAAGCCTTCTGAAACAAAAGGCTTTCCTAAACAATATTCTCGAAACTCTTCGAAATTCATTCGAAGCAAATTTAATTAGTGAAGACCAGGTGCGTCATCATAACGACCTAAATTACGCAACATTCTTGCGTGCTCAGAAAGCGCTTTTCCAAATGTTCGGTATGAATGATAAGGCAAATTATACTCTGCTGCCGTCTCTTTAACAATTTTCGAAATCTTACTGTAGTGAATATGACAAATGTTCGGAAATAAATGATGTTCTACCTGATAATTTAATCCACCTACATACCATGACAGTAGTTTCGCGCCTGGTGCAAAATTAGCTGTATTGTAAATTTGATTCACAGCCCAATCAGCATCTATGTTTCCGGACGCATCTGGCATCGGATAATCAGATGTAGGAACAACGTGTGCAGGCTGAAAAATAATTCCTAAAATTACTCCTGTTATAAATTGCATAGAAATAAACCCAACAATAGTAAACCACCACGGAGAAGCTGTCAACCACATTGGTACACCAATGATAGCAACACCATAAATTATTTTAAAAATAATTAAGGTAGTCAAGTGACGACTAAATGAAATATTCTGAGATTCAATTAGGCCTAATTTCTTGTAACGGAAAGCTTGCTTATAATCTTTTGTTAAGAACCACATCAAGGTCATTAAACCGTAGAAAAACCATGCATAAATATGCTGAAAACGGTGTAAAACCCTTCTTTTCTCATGTGGAGAAAATCGCATCACTGGTCCTGGATTAATATCTTCATCCATACCATTAATATTGGTGTATGTATGGTGCAGAACATTGTGCTGAATTCTCCAATTTACATCACTACCACCTAACATGTACAGAACATAT
The DNA here is from genome assembly GCA_044233275.1 of Crocinitomicaceae bacterium. Taxonomy (GTDB): domain Bacteria; phylum Bacteroidota; class Bacteroidia; order Flavobacteriales_D; family Crocinitomicaceae; genus M0103. Next base: position 17,208 of record JBIIKG010000019.1, read on the forward strand.
CCAACCCAACGGTTAATTTTTTCATTACGTGAATAAGAACCATGATTAGCGTCGTGCATAACTGATAAACCTAATCCTGCCATACCAACACCCATCATCAACCACATACTGATTTCAAACCACATGTTACCTTTCACTGTTAACAGCAAAGTAAGTGGGGTCAGGAATAATAAAAACATGCAAACAGTCTTAAAGATCATTTTACCATTGGCATATTTGGATATGTTGTTTGATTTAAAGTACGTATTGACTCTCTGTCTCAATACTTTGTAAAATTCTTCGTTATGATTACCGGAGAACGTAATTTTAGGAATACTCATAAAAATTTTCTTTTATTCTACACGAAGATACTAGTTTATTTTCTTCGATAACAAAGATTTAACAAGAATTGTCATTCACTTCTTATAATCACAGCCCTTTAAAAAGCGTTAAACATTATAATGCTTATTTTTGTTACAGCCCATAAATATTCCTTTCATGAGTGATTCAGTAATGCAAAAAAAACTAAAGAATATCTATTGTATTGATTTCTTAAAAAGAGAAAAAATAAATGCCATTGAAGTAAAAGTGGGTGATTTATCACTTGGTGGGGACAATCCTATACGTCTTCAGTCAATGACAACAACCGATACCATGGACACAAATGGCTCTGTTGAACAATCCATTCGAATGATTCAAGCTGGCTGTGAACTTGTGCGTTTAACTGCTCCAAGCAAGAATGAAGCAGAAAACCTCGGTATTATTCGCCAAAAATTGAAGGAACGTGGATTTACAACTCCTCTTGTTGCGGATATTCACTTTACGCCCAATGCCGCAGAAATAGCTGCGAGACTTGTTGAAAAAGTGCGGGTGAATCCAGGAAATTATGCCGATAAGAAAAAATTCGAAACGATTGAATATACTGACGAAACCTACAACGACGAACTTCGCCGCATAGAAACAAAGTTTACACCCCTAGTACTTTTATGTAAAGCGCACGGAACAGCAATGCGCATAGGAACCAATCACGGTTCACTTTCGGATCGCATCCTAAGTCGTTACGGAGACACCCCTGAAGGCATGGTTGAATCAGCTTTTGAATTCATCCGTATTTGTGAAAAAAACGACTATGACCAACTCGTTATCTCCATGAAGGCTAGTAATACACTTGTGATGGTGCAAGCGTATCGATTATTGAGTGCTAGAATGCTAGAAAACAAGCGCTATTATCCCATTCACCTAGGTGTAACTGAAGCTGGAGATGGTGAAGATGGTCGTATCAAATCAGCTGTTGGAATTGGAGCGTTATTAGAAGATGGCATAGGAGATACCATTCGGGTTTCATTAACGGAAGAACCGGAGTATGAAATCCCCGTTGCACGCCTATTAGCTGAAAAATACCTCGTTCATACGAACGAAAAAGAATTCGCAGCTGCTGATTGGACAAAGTTACCCTTTAATCCTTTCGATCATAAACGCAGAGATGCGAAAAGTATAGAAAACATAGGAGGAAAACATGTCCCCGTTGTTATTGCTGATCTCTCTAATAAAACAGAAATAAAGGCTGCAAACTTTTATGGATTCGGTTACAACTACTCTGTTCAACTCGATAAATGGTCCCTTCAGGAACAAGCTGCTGATTATGTGTTCATCGGAGAAAATAAACTTGACTTTGAAGTTCCAGGTATGCTTGGAGTCATATGTTCATTTACCAATTGGAATGAAAATTATTCAACTAAAACAGGATTCTATCCGCTTGTTTCACCAACTGATGATTTGGCTGTATTTAGTCCTCAACAAGTCTATTTTCTATCCATAACAGATAGCACTTTAGACTATGAGTTGATTCGTTTACACCCCAATGCAGTACTCGTACTGAGCAGTATTTATAGCAACCAAACACATGTTTTTCGTGATATTTATATGAATTTTGCGAATAAAAACATAAAGAATCCCATAATTTTATGTCAAAATTCTACATTTACAGAAGAAGACAAGTTCCAATTATATCATTCAAGTGAGCTAGGAAGCATGTTTATAGACGGTTTTGGAGATGGTATATGGATCAAATCACAGCTTCCACAAACTTTTATAAATTCCACCTGTTTCGGAATTCTTCAAGCAACTCGTACACGTATTTCAAAAACAGAATATATTTCTTGCCCTTCTTGCGGAAGAACATTATTTGATCTCCAAGAAACCACCGGAAAAATTCGAAAGGTAACATCTCACTTGAAAGGAATCAAAATTGGCATCATGGGATGTATCGTAAATGGTCCCGGCGAAATGGCCGATGCTGATTATGGATATGTTGGAACAGGACCTGGAAAAATAAATTTATATAAAGAAAAGGAAGTCGTTCGTAAAAACATATCAGAAGAATCCGCTGTCGAAGAATTAATCAACCTTATTAAAGAAAATGGAGATTGGCGAGAGCCAATAAATTAAAAAAATGGTCGCTTTATAACTAAAGCGACCATTTTTTTTGGATGTTGTTTCACGTGAAACAACGTTTAATGATTCAAATGTATCAATAAGACTGATATATCACTTGGAGAAACTCCACTCACTCTTGAAGCCTGGCCAATTGTCACTGGTCGAATCTTCATCAACTTCTCAACCGCCTCTAAACTTAGGCTCTTTATAACTTTATAATCCAAGCTCTCCGGGATTTTTACATCCTCTAAACGACTTTGTTTCAGTGCTTGTTCTTCTTCTCGTTGAATATATCCTTCATATTTCAACACTATCTCTGCTTGTATAACACTGTCAACATGTTCTAAACGAGCCGCATCAATCACAGAGATTATTTCCTGGTTAACATCACCAATATTTTCAAGTGAAACTTGAGGGCGAGTCAATAAAGAATTGAACTTAACCTGTTGTTGAATAAGCGAACTGCCAAGGCCTTCTAGAGTTGGATTAGCTTGTTCTGGCGTAACACCAATTGCACGGAAAGACTTAATTAACTGTTCCGTTGCTGAACGCTTATTATCTACTCGCAGCAAATCTGCTTCGCTCGCTAAACCAATTTCAAAACCCAATGGTGTCAAACGTAAATCTGCATTATCTTGTCTTAGCAAAATTCTATATTCAGCTCTGGACGTAAACATACGATAAGGTTCCTTTGTGCCTTTTGTAATCAAATCATCAATCAAAACACCAATATATGCGTCATTACGGTTGAGAATGAAATCACTCAAACCATTAATCTTTCTATGAGCATTTATACCTGCCATTAAACCTTGACATGCTGCCTCTTCATAACCTGTTGTACCATTAATTTGACCAGCAAAATATAAATTAGCAATCAACTTCGTTTCTAACGTATGTTTTAACTGAGTAGGGGGGAAGTAGTCATATTCGATTGCATAACCTGGTCGGAACATTTTAGCTTCTTCAAAACCAGGAATAGTTTTCATGGCTGACAATTGCACATCTTCTGGCAAGCTTGTACTAAAGCCATTAACATAAATTTCTACCGTATTCCATCCTTCTGGTTCAACAAAAATCTGATGACGATCTCGCTCTGCAAAACGATTGATTTTATCTTCTATACTCGGACAATATCTTGGGCCTGTACTTTTAATCGAACCATTAAACATTGGACTACGATCAAAACCAGTTCTTAATATATCATGTGTCTTCTCATTCGTATATGTTATATGACAGGCCAATTGATTTGCCAATGCACTTGTATTTGTGTAACTGAACTTGGAAGGATTGGCGTCACCTTCTTGAATTTCCATGCGTTCATAATTCAAACTTCTCCCATCCACGCGAGGTGGTGTTCCAGTTTTCATTCGACCGGCTTCAAAACCCAATCCCAATAAATCTTCCGTAATTCCAGTTGATGCTCTTTCTGCTGCTCGACCACCACCAAACTGTTTCTCTCCCAAATGAATTAAACCATTCAAAAATGTACCATTTGTCAAAACAACCGCTTCCGCAAAAACATCAATACCCAAAGATGTTCTAACACCTTTCACAACATCATTCTCAACAATCAAACCGTTGCACATGTCTTGCCAGAAATCCACATTAACATTCCGCTCCAACATTAATCTCCATTCTTCAGCAAAACGCATTCGATCATTTTGAGTCCTTGGAGACCACATCGCAGGACCCTTAGATAAATTCAACATCCGAAATTGCAACGCACTTAAATCACTTACAATTCCGGAGCCACCACCTAAAGCATCAATTTCCCGAACAATCTGTCCCTTAGCAACGCCGCCCATTGCTGGATTGCAACTCATTTGGGCAATCGTGTTCATATTCATTGTGATCAACAACACCTTGCTCCCCATCTTCGCGGCTGCATTTGCGGCCTCACAACCTGCATGACCTGCACCAACAACTATCACATCATACCTTCCTAACATACCCTATTGTTTCACGTGGAACAAAATTACAACAACATCATTGAATGTTTCACGTGAAACCAAACAAACGTAAATAATAAGATTCCTTTTGACGCATCAATACGATCTCCTCCTCCAACTTATCATCATAACCACATAAATGAAGAGTTCCATGTGCACAAACACGACATAACTCCTCCAAAACCGAGATATTAAAAATCGAAGCGTTCTCGGAAACCCGGTCGTGTGAAATAAACAAATCGCCAGAAACTATATTGTCAACACAATAATCAAAAGTTATAATGTCCGTCAAATAATCGTGATTCAAATACTCTCTATTCATTTCCAATAAATACTTATCTGAACAAAAAATTACATTCAGGTCGCCTAACACTTTATCTTCTTCGGAAACTAAATTAGTCAGGGGTAAAACGAAAAATTCCGAATCTAAATTCGGAATTTCAATATCTAATGTATGAACAACTATCATCTATTTTACAAAGTAAATTGTTACTTCTCGACCATTGTCTTCGAAAACTACTTCGTCAGCTAAACTTCGCATCAAGAAAATACCACGTCCATTTTCCTTAAGAATATTTTCCGGAGCAGTAGGGTCAGGCAAGTTGTCAAAATCGAATCCTTTGCCAAAATCTTTGATTGCAAAACAGAATTCTTCTGCAGAATTCCCAATACCCACCTCAACTGAAAGATCTAGTTGTTTTTGGTTGCCATGCTCAATCGCATTATTAACCGCTTCCGTAACTGCAATTAAAACGTTTCCATAAAAATCCTCATTTACACCGATCGAATTACAAACCTTATCAACTAAAGCCTCAACTCTCTGTATTTCTTGAAAATCCGATGCAATCGCAATTGACTCAATAATCTCAAAACCTTCTTTCATATAGTAACAAACGTATAGTAAAACTTACTTAACGCTGATTGAAAAACTCATTTGCTTTATCCCTATAATACTTATTTAAAGAAGGGTCTACAGCCTTTAATAATTCAATCTGACGCAGCTTTTGCTTGTTATACTCATCAAATCGAATATGGTTACCATAGGACTCATTTTTTCCTGATTTACTTTCGCGCTTTTCTTCAAAACCACGTTCCATCAACGCTTTCTCACTCTCTAATAAGCGTGTCATAATATCCTTCTGACGCTTAATTAAATCCCGCGACCAATCTTTATTGATTAAATCCCGTTCTTGCTGTTCCAGCTCTTTAATTAGAGGGTTTAACTTGTTTCCAGAGCCCTTACCATCCTTATTCATTTCATTACGCATTTGCTCCAGTCGCTGACGAATAGCGGTTTGCTCCGCAGCCATTTTGGCAATTTGCTTATTACCTAAACCTTGCATACCCATGCCCGAATTACCGCCAGGTTTATCCCCGGGCTTATCTCCAGGTTTGTCTCCAGGTTTCTCACCCCCAGGGTTTGGTCCCTTCTGCATTTGCTCCAACTGTTTTTTAAGCATCTGTTTCATATCACCAGGTGACATTGAGTCGCCAGGTTTAGGCTTGCCTTTTCCTCCTGGTTTACTACAACTCCCAGACCCTTCCATCATACTCTTCATGTCTTGTTGCATTGACTCAAGACTTTCATTTAACAACAAGGCCAAGTTATTATATGACGTCATTACGTACTGTTGATGCTGACCTAATTCACGCTTACGACGTTCTTCAATGTCTTCCAAAGAAAGATTATGATTAGCACTTATCAAATTCAATTCTTTATCAATAAAAGACGCTATCTTAGGCTGTCTTTTAGCCAAGGCCATTAAACTATCTTTCACCTCCTTTGTATCATCCACAATTCTACGCTGCACACGTCCGTACTTCTTATATGCTGGATCCTGATCATTCACCTTGGCGAAACGCTGCATAACGTCCTCCTGACCGAAACTTAACTTCATCAAACTTTCAAGAATTGCTCTTAACGAATCAATATCCTCTTCTTGTTGCTGCTTATTGGATTCCTGTTGCATTTGCTCCAAAGACTCAGCCATCTCTTTCATATCATCTGCAGCACCCTTTTGCTTCTCCCCAGCTTTCTTCTCTTTTTTTTCTTCCAAGTCATTTTTTGCTCCTTCCATTTGTTCCTTGATATTTTCTTGCTTTTCTAAAGCATTATCAAGTGCCATTGGTTTTTCAAGTGCCTTATTTAGATCATTCAGCTCCTTTAAGTCGTCTTTCAATTCATCAAATTTCTTATTCAACTCTTCTTGTTCCTGTTTTGCTTTATCTTCTGAAATCTGACCCTTCTCAATCTTTTCTTTTAACTCTTCCTGTTCCTTTGCTAATTCTTTTAACTCTTTCTCTACATCGTCTATTTTTTCATTCACTTGAAGCCGTTTCAGCATTTCTAAACTACGGTCTAATTGTTTCTTCATATCCTCAGAAGACGAATTCAACTCATCCAACTTATCTTTTAGTTCATCTTTTTTATTTTCTTGCATCAATTTTTCCAGTTCATCTAATAAACTTCGTAATTCATCGTCCATCAACTCTTCCAACAACTTCTCAATCATTTCTTGTTTCTCCAACAAGTCAGCATCCATCTCAGAAAGTTGATTCTTTTCTTCTGAACTTTTTGACATTTCTTTTTGCAAATTCTCCAACGACTCCATCAAACTTTTCTGTTCTTCTTTCATCTGATTTAATTGATTCATTTTATTCCAATCAGACGACTTCGAATTCATCGTTTCTTTCTTTAATTGATCTAACTTTTTCTGAAATTCTTGCGTTTTCTTCAATACGTCATTTAAGTCAGTTGCAATATTCTTTTGATCTTCATCGCGCTTTTCATTCAACTCATCTAAGGTTGGTAATTCATAAGTAAAAGTGTTACTTCGCGTAGATTTACTCCCATTAACACCATCATTATCGGACACAACAAAAAAGTATTCTATACGGTCTTTCAATTGAACATTTTCTCTCCTAAAATCAACAGCAAAATCAAATGGTGAAGCTATACCCGATACATTTCTTACATTCATTCGATTTTCGCGCTTCGTTCCTTTCTCAGAAATAATTGTATACACAAACGTGAGATTTTTCAAACCATAATCATCACTTATGTTACCACTAAAAAACCGCAAACCATCAGATACACTATCCTTGATTTCCTGAACATCGATTGAAGGAAAAGCGTCTTTAACAACCGTCAATTGAAACCCCGATGAATCAATTTTTCCATTTTCCTTATTCGTTAAGAAGACATTTATCCAAGCATTACTATTAAATCGTTTAGTAATTTTGAATCCATCAGATTCAAAAAATCTAGATTCACTATTAATAGAGAAACGAACCTTTTTAGTGTTCTTTGTTAGCACACTCCATTCAATTTGAGTTCCTTCAGGCACGGTCATATCGCCGGCATTAGAAACGATTTCATCTTCCTTGCCTAAATAACTTGGATAAGAAAGGCGTGCCTCAAACTTACCTATGACTGATTTTCCTATCAATTTATAGTTGTAAGTTTCACTCTCATACTCATTAGCTACGAAGTAAAATGAAGCTGAGCTCTTTGGTTTTCTAATTATTCCTGTGAATTTGTTCTTTGCAGAACGCGTCATTAAAAATTTTCCGTTTTCACTAACAATATAAACATGTTCAGGCAAACCAGCGCCTATCAGTTCTAAAACGATAGGAACATCTTGTCCTTCTTCAACTTCTAGATTAGTCCCTTGTAATTGAAAAGTAAAAGGTGCTACAGGCTTATATTCTTTATCAAAATTAACAACACGTTCAGTTCCTTGAGTAATTAACGATGGTATAAAAACAGCTATACCAAGTAATACTATTAAAATCGGTATCAAGTACTTCGCGTATTTTTTATTCTCTTTTAAATCGATTGCAGCAGCAAAAGGAACCACAGATAAACTTGCGGCACGCTGGGCAACGCTTGCTCTAATTAGCTCCATATTTCCTACTTGCGCATCCAAATTATCTTGCAATTGGAGAGTGTTTTTTAATCTATCAGATACACTTGGAAAAAAAGAGCCAATGATATCAGAAGCCTGAAAACGATCTATTCGATTACCAAAAGAATACAGTTTCATTAAAGGAATTAGTATATATTTTACTAGGATCAGAATGTTGATCCCTATAAAACCAAAGAACATGACCGCACGCACAGTATTGCCAAAACGCCCAAAATATTCTAAAGTGGTTGTAACTAAAAAACTAAGCAGAAATACTCCAACAAACAAAATAAGACCACGTAGCATCATGTTCTTATAGTACTTGCGAATAAAC
>JBIIKG010000132.1:0-8095 GCA_044233275.1 Crocinitomicaceae bacterium
TTACGCAACGGTGCTTGGATATTTTATTTTTGACGAGCGTCTTTCCTGGATTGTTTACGCTGGAATAGCCTTAATTTTGACTGGAATTATTGCCAATGCATTATTGAAAAAAAGTTAAAAGAAAAACGCTTTTCAACTTTCACTTTTTTCACTTCGAATTATTTGTATCTTTAAAACATGAACAAAACCATTGATCGTCTTAAGTTAGCTCGTTTTGGAAACCTTGAAATTCTTGCAAAACAAGTAGTTGAAGGATTTATTACGGGACTTCACAAAAGTCCGTTTCATGGTTTTTCTGTTGAATTTGCTGAACATCGTTTATACAACAAGGGTGAATCTACCCGCCACATTGACTGGAAGCTTTTTGGTCGAAGTGATAAATTGTTCACTAAGAAATATGAAGAGGAAACCAATTTGCGTTGTCAAATTGTAATCGATTGTTCAAGTTCTATGTACTATCCAAAAGATGGTGACATGACTAAATTCGATTATTCTGTTTATGCTGCGGCATCAATGATTGAATTATTAAAGCGTCAGCGAGATGCAGTCGGTCTAACGCTCTTTTCGAATAAACTCGAATTACATACCCAAACGAAATCTTCTCCGGCTCACCACCGATATTTATACAGTGAGTTAGAGAAAAAAATGACCAATTATTCAACTGAGAATAAGAAAGGTACAGATGCTATCAAGGCCATTCACGATGTAGCTGAATTATGTCACCAGCGCAGTTTAGTGGTTATTTTCTCTGATTTATTTGATGATCCAGCGCGCAGCGAAGAAATGTTCCAAGCCTTGCAGCACTTGCGTCACAATAAGCATGAAGTCATCGTTTTTCATGTCGTGGACACCAAAATTGAAATGAATTTAGATTTGGATAATCGTCCCTACACTTTAATTGATATGGAAACGGGCGAACAAATCAAACTTCAACCAGCAGAATTAAAGGAGCAATACATGGCGTCTGCAACAAAATATTTCAATGAAATAAAGATGCAATGTACCAACTATAGAATTGATTTCATGCCAGCAGATATCCGCGAGGGTTATGATCAGGTGTTGCTGCAGTATTTGTTGAAGCGGCAGAAACTCTTTTAGATTCGGGATTTAGAATGTGAGGTTCGGGATTTAATTCTACAATCTCTGTTCTCTATTCTCGACTCTATCTCATGCCTCTCGCCTAATGCCTTAAAATCACATTCCCGGCATTCCGCCTTTCATGCCTTTCATCTGCTTCATCATGCTCATCATGTTCTTCGGATTACTCATCATTTTCATCATTTTCTTCGTGTCTTCAAACTGCTTCAACAATTTGTTAACTTCTTGAACATTTGTACCACTTCCTTTGGCGATGCGGTTTTTACGGTTTCCATTGATTACACCTGGACTAGATCGTTCCTCTGGTGTCATGGACAATATGATTGCTTCGATGTGTTTAAATGCGTCATCTTGAATGTCAACATCTTTCATGGCTTTCCCCATTCCTGGTATCATTCCCATTAAATCTTTGACGTTACCCATTTTCTTGATCTGTTGCAATTGACCCAAGAAGTCATTTAAATCGAACTGATCTTTTTGAATTCGCTTTTGTAGTTTACGTGCTTCCTCTTCATCGAACTGTTCTTGAGCACGTTCAACCAAGGAAACAACATCACCCATCCCAAGAATACGATCGGCCATACGTTGTGGATAGAAAACGTCCAATGCGTCCATTTTCTCACCTGTACCAACAAATTTAATTGGCTTGTCAACGATTGCCTTAATCGACAAGGCAGCACCACCGCGTGTATCACCATCTAATTTCGTTAAAACAACGCCATCAAAATTAATGCGCTCGTTGAATGCTTTTGCTGTGTTCACCGCATCTTGCCCTGTCATTGAATCGACCACAAAAAGCGTTTCAGTCGGTTGAATTACTTCCTTAACACGCGCAATTTCATCCATCATCTGCTCATCAATCGCTAAACGACCGGCAGTATCGACGATAACAACATTGAATCCTTTGCTTTTCGCATGTTGAACAGCTGCTTGAGCAATTTTAACTGGATCTTTTTCTTCTTTATTTGAGTAAACTTCAATTCCTAATTGTTCACCTAAAACGTGCAATTGGTCAATAGCCGCTGGACGATAAACATCACAGGCAACCAATAAAACCGATTTTCCTTTTTTCGTTTTTAAGTAACTCGCTAATTTCCCAGAGAAGGTTGTCTTACCAGAACCTTGCAAACCAGACATCAAGATAATTCCTGGGTTTCCTTTGATGTTAATCTCAGATTCATTTCCACCCATGAGTTCAACTAACTCTTCGTGGCAAATTTTAATCATCAATTGTCCTGGAGATACTGATTTCAATACATCTCTACCAAGTGCTTTTTCTTTCACGATTGTCGTGAAATCTTTTGCCGTCTTAAAATTGACATCGGCATCAAGCAAAGCTCTACGCACTTCCTTCAATGTTTCAGCCACATTGATTTCAGTGATTTGACCATGACCTTTTAAAATTTTAAAGGCTTTCTCAAATTTATCGGTAAGATTTTCGAACATTGTACTGCGATTTTAGGTTGCAAAAGTACTACTTTTTGATCAAAAAAGATACGGTTCTTCAAGGTTTTTGAAGAATTCTAAAAGTAAAAAGTAAATGAATATTGAAAGGACTTAGTGCTTGATTTTAGCGATTTTGATATTCATGTATCCAAAAATGACTGTCATCAAAGGACTAATGATGTTGAAAAAGCAATACATCCAATAGGTTCCTGTTGCGACTCCTAACACTGAAGCTTGTGTTGCACCGCATGTATTCCAAGGGAATAATACAGAAGTCACCGTTCCTGAATCTTCTAAAGTTCTACTTAAGTTTTCAGGAGCCAAACCACGTTCTTTGTATGTTTCAGCAAACATTCTACCTGGAACAACAATCGCTAAATATTGATCCGAAGCTGTTGCATTAAAAAATACGCATGTCCCAGCAGTGGTAGCAATTAATGAACCTGTTGACTTAGCAAATTTCACAATAGACATAGTAATTTTGTGTAATAAGCCACAAGCTTCCATCACACCACCAAAAGACATTGCGCAGATAATTAACCATATGGTATTTAACATTCCATTCATTCCTTTGGTCGTTAACAATTCATTTATGCTTTCGTTGTCAGTCACAACACTTACCTTAGAACCCATTGCATTCATCAAAGCTATGTATGCTGATTTACTATAACTTGCTGTAACACCACTCACCTCTTTAATCACTGAAGGTTGAAAAATGATTGCAGCTACACCACCGAGTAAAGCACCAATCAACAAAGCTGGCAATGCATCGACTTTTTTAACAATCATAAAAATTACGATTGCTGGTACAATGAATAAAACAGGTGAAATGTAAAATTTATGCTCCAAGGCTCTCAATAAAGCATCTACTCCGGCATTATCCGTTTTAGAATCAATGAAAAATCCCATAACCAAAAAAATAACTAGTGTAATGACCAAACTGGGAACTGTAGTTAAAATCATGTATCTAATATGAGTAAATAAATCCGTGCCAGCCATCGCTGGAGCTAAATTTGTAGTATCCGAAAGAGGAGAGATTTTATCACCAAAATAAGCTCCAGAAATAATCGCTCCTGCAACCATTCCTTCATGTATTCCAAGTGCGGAACCAATTCCTAGCAAAGCCACTCCGACTGTTGCGACTGTACTCCATGAACTTCCAGTAGAAAGAGATACAATTGAACAAACGATACAAGCTGCGACTAAAAAGAAGGTTGGATTCAGGACTTTTAATCCATAATAAATCATCGAAGGAACAATTCCAGAAATCATCCATGTTCCAGCTAATGCGCCAATAATTAGTAGAATAAGAATTGCGGGCAATGCAGACTTAATACTTTTAACAATACCTTTTTGCAATTCTTCCCATGTATAGCCTAAATTTAAGCCAACAACAGCCGCAACAGCAGCCGACAATAACAAGGCCATTTGATTGGCGCCTGACAAGGCACTGTCACCATAATAAACCACATTAATTGCCAACAGAGAAACTAAAATTGTAATAGGAATAAGGGCTTCGAAAAGGGTTACCTTGCGGTGTGTATTTGGAGTCGTCATAAAGAATTGCTATAGGAAAAAACTAGTTAATCCTTCAAAAATAGAAAATTAAGACAATTCCCCGACTCTTTTCTTTCTTTTAGGGTGATAAAACAATATTATTAAGATTGGCAAGAGAGTCAAATCGGCAATTAAGGCGACAAAAAGTGTAATCGATAATAATACACCCATATTAAATGTACCCATAAATGTAGAAAAAACTAGTAACATAAATCCACTGCATAAAATTAATGTGGTAAGCACCATTGCTTTACCAGTTGTGAGATATGCGCGTTTCAAGGCTACCATTTTTGAACTTCCTTTCATTAATTCGAATTTAAATTTCCCGAGTAAGTGGATCGTATCATCTACTGCAATACCAAAAGCAATAGTAAAAATGATTGCAGTGCTAATTTTCAGTTCAATACCAAAGTAGCCCATGATACCAGCGATTATAATTAAAGGGAAGATATTTGGAATAATACTGATAATCATCATGGTGATAGATCTGTATATAAGTCCCATGATTAGAGCAACTATAACAATTGAAACGAATAATCCTTGAATTAAACTAGTAGATAAATAACGTATGTTTTTATCAAATAAATGTGCCGTACCAGTAAGTTTAAACTCAATTCCAGAATCGAATTTCGAATCTGAAATAAACTTCATTAACTTTTTATTTCTTACGGATACAGCCAGATTACCCATATCTGGAATGGTGCCACTGATTCTTGTAACTGTTTCAGTTGAATCCACAATCATTTTGTACAGTAATCCGCCTCCTGCTATTTTAGTAATTCTGCGAATTGAGCGCAGCTTACTTTTTGTTTCTGGAAGAGCGAAAAAACTTGCTTCACCAGCATGGGAAGACCTATTTAAAACTTTAACAACTTGAACCAATGAGTTCTTAATGCGCACTCCATAGTCTTTTTCTAAATAATTTTCTACCGATTCAATATCTTTCAATACCTCCTTATTCCAAAAGTTATTGGATGAATCTTTTAATTCAACCACTAATTCAAATGGTCTTACTCCACCATAATGCTCATCCAAATAATTAAAATCTTGCTTCATTGGTTCAGAGGCACGCAAGTCATCCATGATGAAATTATTTGTACGAATCATGAAAATACCAATCGTAAATATCACAGTAGCGATGCCATAATAGATTAACACACGCTTTTTATTTTTGATCAAATAAAGAAACCATTTACGCAAATATTTCATCCAAAAATAATTCTCCTTTTTCTCGTAAATACGCTTTGGCGATGGGAATACATAAAAAAGGAAAGGTAAAATGATCATGGTTAAAATGTAGGCAATCATAACGCCAAATCCGATAACAATTCCAAATTTTTGAATCGGCTCTACTTTAACGAAATAAAGTGTAAAGAATCCAATAGCCGTAGTTAAGGATGTTAAAAACGCAGCAAAACCAACCTCTTTAACGGTAGTTTTTATTGCCTCAAATTTACTCAGTCCCGACCTCAGTGCGTCCAAATACCTGGAAACCAAATGAATTACATCCGACATAGAGACAACGAACATAATAGATGGTAAAGTTGTAAGAATGATATTAATTGGTTGGTCAAACATCCCCATAAAACCTAGGGTCCACAGCATTGCTGCAATGATTACAAACTGAGGAATCAGAATGCCCCATCCTGAACGAAAAGCAATGAAAAGAAAAATAACTATCAGAAAAGCGCTTAATCCTACAAAGAAAATCAACTCATATATCATCTTATCGATGTAATATTTTTGTCCGATAACCCTACCCGCTATGCGTACTTTCTCGAATTCATATTTTTCCGTGATTCCTTGAACCACTTCAAGAACTTTGTCACTTTTCTTTTTTGAGATATAATCCTCATGACGCAAAAATATACAAAGTGATTTTGCATCCTTTGCTACTAGGACGTTTACTAATTCCTTCGATCGATAAATACGCAAGGAATCACGCTTAAGATTTGCGTCAGCAGTATCTATGTAAAGTTTAGACGTGCTTCCTCCACCAGGAAATATAAATTGCTCTTTTTGATTAGTTATCGAAGAAACAAACAATACATGAGGTACTTTTTCATCTAGCTCTTTTGCTAGTTTATCAACTTTTTTAAGAAAATTCGAATCAAATATTCCTTCTTTATTTTGAATTGCTATTAGTAAGAAGTCATTATCCGATTCAAATTTCTTTCGGTGCTCGAAGAAATAACTTGATTCTTCATCGTCGACAGGGAAAAATTTTTCAAAATCGTAATCAAAACGAAGACTTGGAATGTAAGTCGATAAACCAATTGTTATTAATAATACTGCTAAAAGACCTATCCATGCAATCTTTTTAAATTGTTTTTCGCCAACCTTTACACTCATCGTTTCGTTCAATAGGGGACAAATGTAACTACATCTTATCCTTTCATCAAGTATTTTTTTTTACTGTTAGAAAAGAAACAGATAAATGTTCATTTAGTTTTAACTAAGTTTGAAAAAAAAATACAAAAGCGATGAAAAAATTATTACTACTAGTTTCTACCTTACTTTCAGGTTTAACATTTTCACAAAGTTTTGACGCAACGAATGAACCTGTAATCGGTGACACGCGTGATTTCTTTTTGTGTGATTCATTTACCGTTAACTACAGCGCTGTTTCAGGAAATGGTGTTGATTGGGATTATACAGAAATTCTAGGTATATACGGTGAAACGCGAAATGTTGAAGTTATTGACGCTACAACTTCACCATTTGCCTCAAACTTTGCCGGTTCAACAATGGCAATGACAATTCAAAATTCAATCACTTCATTTTTTAGCACAAATGCGGGCGGGCGGGCATCTCAAGGATTCTTATACACAGAACCAACATTTGGAGATGTAGTCGCAGCTTGGGAAAATGATAGTGAAATCACACACACTTATCCAATGGCTTATAACGCTAGTGGAACAGATGTTTTTGATGGAACACTAAGTTTTGACTTTAATGGCCTTCCTCAATCTCCAACATGCAATGGTGTTGTTTATTATTCAGTTGATGGACAAGGAAACTTATTGCTACCGGGTGGGAATACTTATGCAAACGTGCTTCGTTACAAATTAATTGATACAGCATACACAAACGTATTTTTAATAGGTGATTTAGAGGTTATTCGTACACAATTTGAATATTATGATATTGCGAATGACAGAATTCCATTGTTTATTCATTCGACTATCAAAATTCAAGCGCCTGGTGCAATTGATCCTTTAACTGAACAATCAATTGTACTTTGTAAAGACATGCCAGATTTTTACTTAGGTGTGAATCAAAATGAAGTTGTTTCTTTCGGTTTATACCCTAATCCAACAACTGGTTTAGTTAAAATCGAAGGTGAGTTCACAAGTTCAATTTCTGTTTCTGTAACAGATTTAAAAGGGAGAATCGTTTATAATGCAACCGATGTGAATACTGGATTAGAAATGAATTTAACAGAATTAGAAGCTGGTATTTACACAGTTATCGTTTCTGAAAACGGAATCTCTTCGCAAAAACGCTTAGTTATACGTTAATAAAGAATACCAATGCTAAAACCGCTTCATTTGGAGCGGTTTTTTTTATTTATTCTATTTTTTTACTTTTTGCTTGTTACCTTTATAGCACTTAAAAGTTATGCTCCATATGCTAAAAAAAATACTTTTCCTTGTCCTTATTTTGTTTTCATTTACTAGTAATAGTCAAGTGAATGATGGATTAACAGCCGAAGAACGCGCGTATCTTTTCCATGTCGTAAAGAAAAGTCCGATTCTGGACAATAGCCTTGGGCGTTATTTTGACTATAAAGGCGAAATAATCAATCTTCCCAACAAGCAAATGAATTACGATTCTGTCGAATTAATTATTATCAATCAACCTGAGTTATTAATCATACGAAAAGAAGAAATTGCCAAATCATCGAAGGGAATTTTAGCTGAAGCAGCCAATAAAATGGCTTTATGGGAATTAAACAAAGTGCTTTTAGCCAAAAGAGGAAGTGAAAAAGAAC
>JBIIKG010000133.1:0-8074 GCA_044233275.1 Crocinitomicaceae bacterium
TTTAAAAATTTCGAAAATTCTTTCTTGTTCGCTAAAATAGCTATTGATTTCGTTTATAGAATTTAAAATGTCAAATAGCCAAGTTCTTATTGAATTATCCATAAATCAATTTTTTATCTTGATTTATAGCTAATAGGAAGTGTGGATTTTTAATTGCGTTTTCTTCAAGCAAATCAACTTTTCGCTTAAAAATTGACTCTAAAGAGAATTTAAAATCAAAATAATTATCGGCGTAATCCAATACATCCAATTGTTGGAATGAAACGATTAAATCAACATCGCTTAATGAATTAAAATTATCCGTTAAAGCTGAACCAAAAGCATATAAGTTTTTGACTTTGTATGTTTTACAAAGTGCATTCAATTCTTTTGTATGTTGTTGAATTACATTCATGTGCTTCATCTGAATGAATCAAAATTAATGAAAATTCATTAAAATAAACGTTGCTCACTGAAATGAACACCGCTTATATATTCGTTTTTTATTTCTTACATCAATCCCAAAGCGATTTTCATTCGAATAACACGCTTTGCAGATGCATCTACTTTCTTCTTGAACTCATCATCTGTTCTGTATTTTTTCAGAATATCATTGAATGCTTTTTTCGCATCAACTGGCATTAACACAATGTCACATCCTGCGTTTACAGCTTTTACTTCACATTGTGGAATACTTGCAACACCACCCATGTTCATAGCATCTGTAACAATCAATCCTTTGAATCCATACTCACCACGTAATAATTGTGTTACAATAACTTCTGAGGTAGTCGCAGGCATTCCTTTCGTATCGTATTTCGGATTGTTAGTAACTCCAATGTGTGCCACCATGATGGACATAACACCGTTCTCAATCAAACTAGGGTAATTTCCAATTTCTTTCAATTCACCATCAATCATTTGAAGTGATTTGTGCGTATCACCAGAAACTAAACCATGTCCTGGGAAATGCTTTGCAGTTGCAAGAATGTTTTTTGCTTGTGTTTCTTCAATAAATGCTTGCGACCAAGGAATAATGTTCGCTGGGATGGCTCCAAAGCTTCTAAATCCAACTGTTTTATTAGGCGACATATCGACAACTGGAGAGAAATTATAGTTGATACCAATTGCATTTAACTCATCTGATATTACTTGCGCAACTGTTCTAACTTCTTCTACCGTTTTTAATTCATTTGCCTTTTTCACTGGAGTTGAGCCAATGATTTTTCTGTTTACCAAGCTTGGTTCAGCATCTGCACTGTACATAAACGGAAGATTTCCAATGGTGTCGTTCATCGCTTCAAATGTCTTGATCCAAGAAGTGAATTCTTCTTTGGTACCATTTAACATCAAGACGCCACCAATAATTCTATCCTTTATGTGACTTTGAATTGTTGCTTCGGTTTGACCCAAGCGTCCAACTGCTGGCATTATTAACTGAGCCACAATTGCAGTATCATCCAATGCTGCAAATACTTTTTCGACGTCTTTGTCTAATTCAGCATCCTCCTTTAAATAGTCGGCAAGAACATATTCTTTTTTGATTTCCTTTTTTACTATTTCAACAGCACTTTTTTCTTTCTTTTCAGCTGGTTGTGCGCAACTTTGGAAAAGAGACAATACAACTGTACTTACGAGGATTAATTTATTCATTTGTTAAAGACTTTATTTACGTATTCGCCAAAGTTAACGCGTTTCATTAACTCAGAAGGACGAATGTTAAAGGTTTTTTGCACAGCGCCATTGTCAATAACCATACCGTAGCCCATTAATGGATAATTCAATTCACCATTTGTCATGTTGGTTGTAGTTCCAAAGCGCAAATCATAGTAATACAACGTATCGCCCGATTGTCTGGTGGTGTAATATCCTTTCGATATGAAATTCAAGGTGCGCGAATAATTTTTATCTGGCCATTTCAAATCGAATAAAGCGTCTTTTTCTTTTTTAATTACTTCAATATCATTCTTTTGAAAAGGGTAAAACAATGATTTGTAGCCATAATAAAAATTTTGATCGTCTTCGGTTAAGATCATCCAATAAAAACTGGTCAAAGGCATTGGCGTGACAAACGTATTTTTCCCTTTAATATTTGCTTGTTCAAAATAACTTGACGAATTATTTAAGATGACCAATTTCACGATCACCCCCCACAACAAATAAGCGGAAGAATAATAAATCCCTGCCATGTTCCATCTTTTGCGGGCGGGCTTTTCTCGCTTGGTAAACAAAGCCACCAACAAGAAAAAAAGGAACGGTAAGGTGTAGAGCGGGTCAATAACAAAGACCGTATTAAAGGTAATTCTCAAACTAAATGGCCATAAAAATTCAGTGCCATAATTGGTGAAAATATCTAAAATGGGATGTGTAACGATTGATAAGAAAAACAACCAAACCCATGTTTTCAGTTCATATCTGTTCTTATATAAGCGATGAACTAACCATCCTAGAATAGGTCCAGCGATTAATGCGAACACCAAGGAGTGAGAAAAGCCTCTATGCACCAATGCCGCATCGATGGGATGAAAAAATCGACCTAAAAAAACGTCTAAATCTGGAATTGTTCCTGCAATTGCGCCCCACATTGCTGCCTTTGCGCCCATTTTTCGTCCAGCGACAGCTTCTGCAACTGCGGCGCCTAAAACGATTTGTGTTAATGAATCCAATTAATAATTTTTTACAAAGATGCTGAAAGTCTTTTGTTCAATTCCATAACATTGGATATTAAGATTTGTTTCGGATGATTTTAATTGTTCCAAGTAATTATATTTGCACAAAAATCAACAATCATGAAAAACATAGCAGTTATAGGTTCAGGTACAATGGGTAATGGAATTGCGCATACGTTTGCACAATTTGGATATGACGTATCGCTTATCGATATTTCACAAGCCTCTTTGGATAAAGGTATTGCAACGATTTCTAAAAATCTTGACCGACAAGTAGCGAAAGAAACAATTACGGAAAGTGATAAAGCTGCTACTTTAAGTAACATTAAAACATATACTTCAATTGAGGAAGGTGTTAAAAATGTTGATTTAGTGGTTGAAGCAGCAACTGAAAACATTGATTTAAAGTTAAAAATCTTCGCTGATTTAGATAAATTGACTTCACCAGAAGTAATTCTTGCTTCAAATACATCATCTATTTCAATTACTAAAATAGCATCAGTTACAACACGTCCAGACAAGGTAATTGGTATGCACTTCATGAATCCAGTTCCAGTAATGAAATTGGTAGAAATCATTCGTGGTTATTCAACTACCGATGAAGTGACAGATTTAATCATGGATCTTAGTCGCAAATTGAACAAAGTTCCAGTTGAGGTAAACGATTATCCTGGATTCGTTGCCAATCGTATTTTAATGCCAATGATCAATGAAGCAATTTGTACTTTGTTTGAAGGAGTTGCTGGTGTTGAGGAAATTGATACAGTGATGAAATTAGGAATGGCACATCCAATGGGTCCTTTGCAATTAGCTGATTTTATTGGATTAGATGTTTGTTTAGCAATTTTAGAGGTTTTACATGACGGATTTGGAAATCCGAAATACGCTCCATGTCCATTACTTGTAAATATGGTTACTGCTGGAAAGAAAGGTGTAAAATCTGGTGAAGGATTCTACTCATGGAATCATGGAACGAAAGATTTAATCGTTGCGCCAAATTTCAAGAAATAAATAAAGATTATACTATAGAAAAGCTGACTTCGGTCGGCTTTTTTTATTTAAACAAATCAGTCATTACTTCTCCTTTTGAAATAGGATAATCGAAATGAAGTAGTTCAGCGATTGTTGAACTTATATCAATTTGCTCGTAACAATTCAGCAACTCAGTATTTGATTTGAAATCTGGACCCAATGCAACTAAATAAATTGAGCGACATCCTTCACAACCACCACCGTGACTTATAAAACCATCTTTTACTCCATCCAGATGTCTCCCATGGTCATTGGTTATTAATAAAGTAGTTTTGTCTTTGTAAATCTCATCCGACTGAATAAAATTCCATAAGTCCAACGCAATTTTATCGGTATTTCTAATTGCTTGCAGGTATTCTGGCCATTCATTTTGGTGACCGCGCACATCAACTTCCAAAAGATTAATCAAAGTTAATTTAGGGTGGTATTTGGAAAGAATTACCTGAGCATCTCGCCATGTATAGCGATCGTTTGTGTAACCCTCACCTTTACCGTCTATACCGCAATGTTGAGAAGGCGTATATTTATTCTTCCAAGTTTTATTTTTTGTATTCGCTAAAATATTCAGTTTTCCTTTACTAGCAATTACCCATGCCTGCGTTGAATCAAGTCCTTTTTCTTTTAAGAAATACTGAAACATCGTAGGGTGTTTCGGCAATTCAGAACCATCATTCTTTACGCTTTGATAAACACCTGTGCAAATAGCGGTGTGACCAGAATTTGTTGTGGTTGTTCCATTATTACGGAAGGTTTTCACCAACACACCTTGCGGCGATAATACCCCGGATAAATTGGGAATATATTTATAGGTCGAATCACCAAATGTTTCAGTCATTCGAGGCCCATCAATAATTAATACGATGACATATTCTGTTTTATAGGTTTTTTGAACTGGTTTTTCTTCATCGGTCTTGGTATTAAACGAAATTAAGACACCAACTATTGGAATAAACAGAAATGAAACAAGAAACTTATAGTTTTTTAAAAATGTCATCCGTTAAAATTAAGGGAATTTGGGGAATTTCTGGAAATCAGGATCTCTTTTCTCCAAAAACGCATGCTTACCTTCTTGCGCCTCTTCTGTCAAATAAAACATCAATGTAGCATCACCTGCCAATTCCATAATACCATGTTGACCATCCAACTCAGCATTCAAAGAGCGCTTAATCATTCGCACAGCTAAGGGACTGCGTTTCATGATGGTTTTACACCACTCAACTGTTGTATCTTCTAATTCATTAAAAGGAACAACTTTATTGACCATGCCCATTTTTTCAGCTTCCTCTGCTGTATATTGATTACATAAGAACCAAATTTCACGCGCTTTTTTTTGTCCAACGTGGCGCGCCAAATAAGAGGAACCAAATCCACCATCAAAGCTTCCTACTTTTGGACCAGTTTGACCAAACTTTGCATTTTCAGATGCAATCGTTAAATCACATACTACGTGAAGTACATGTCCACCGCCAATTGCATAACCATTTACCATTGCGATTACCGGCTTAGGCAACGAACGAATTGCTTTGTGCAAATCAAGAACATTCAATCTTGGGACGCCATTTTCAGAAATGTAGCCACCAATACCTTTTACATTTTGGTCGCCGCCAGAACAAAAAGCTTTGTCACCTGCACCAGTAAGTACTACAACACTAATATCGTTGCGTTCTCTACAAATGTTCATTGCCTCTAGCATTTCCATATTCGTTTCAGGACGAAATGCATTGTACACTTTCGGTCTGTTTATCGTGATTTTTGCAATCCCTTCAAAAAACTCAAACTTTATGTCTTTGTATTCTTTAATTGATGTCCACTTACGTGCTGCCATTGCTGTATTTTTTTTCAAAATTAATGTTTGCGAATCGATTAACACTTAAGAAATGTGATAAATCGACTCTGTTCTTTTATTTTCTCCCAATTAAGTCTTTAACAAAACACTTGAACCACAGAAATAGTTTGAATTCATGTGTTTTACCTCCATTAACAAGGAATTTTTCTGTTTCTCTTCCCGTTTCTGCGACATCCAATATCAATAACGAAATACCTTCTACGATTTTATGTTTAACAATACCCTTCGATATAAGTTGATTTTGTAATTGCGTTAAATTCGTCTCAATCCCCCATTTCTTAGTGTAAAAGAGTACCTTTTTGCTTGAAACTTCCCCATTCTTACGAACGGAAACATTCCAATGATAAGCTTTTCGGTAATTTACTTTTCTTTTCTCTTCGATATAATGAACGTAAGTGAAGCTGTTTTGAAAATGCACATCAATGATGACATTTTTTACAAGATGGTGTTCCATAAAACCAAAAATACTCTTCGGACCGAAAGTACTTTCGTCCTGCAATTCTAATATTTCTGTTTGGTGTTTTCCCCAAACAAATACTGAATGTAAAACATCTTCTGTTCGAATGAAATCTTTCCGTCTCATTACACGATTCGACAGCGCACCTGTTGTTGGTTTCGATTTATTCCAATCGAATTCTTCTCCATTCTTAAGTAAATCTGTAAACGCAGGAATAATTATCGTTCCATTTGATACACGCTGCTGAAGCATGTCAATCAATACATTTGGATCAAAAGAAGTTCCTTGAGACTTGAAATATTTGGCTATTTGACTAACATCGGAGGACAAGAAAAGAATATCGTCTTGTTTTAAATTAAATTCATTTATGAAGTTTAAATACAGATGTGAATGATCTTGCATTTATTGGGCAATGAAAGTGTAAGTAATCGTTCCTTCTTGAATTTTAGGCGCAGTGCTTGAATAAATAAAGCGCGACATTTTTGCGTATTTCAAGGCTTGTTCCAGCATGCATGCATTTGCACTTGAGCTTGAACCTACAACAGCACTAAGTACATCTCCGTTTTGGTTAACTTTTATTTGCACCAATACTTTTCCCGATGAACCATATCCACAAGTATATCCTGGATTACGCACATACCAATTGTTATTTTGGTGAGGAGACCTGAGATTCCATTCCACCATCACATCACCGCTATACGCTTTATTATCACCGTTGTTATTGGTTTTTGTTTTGTCAGGGTTGGTCTTCGTATTCTTAGGATCATTTTTACGCTTATTCATTTCCTCCTCGATGCGCTTTCTTTCAGCTACACCACTGGCATCATTGAATAATTTTTTTTCAAAATCTTTCACTGACTTCTCTACGTCATCAGTCGATTGATTTTCAGACCATTTATCTTTGGATTTTTCTCTTTTATCGTTTTGGTCTCTCCCAATGTTTTTGATGTCAGCAGCACTAAAGTCAGCAGGAATTTCTAGGTTTTCTGGCTTCAATTCAATATTCTCATCTGGAATTTCAATTTTTGCACCATCGAAAAAAGAAGTGATTGGAACGTATTCTGTGTACGTTTCCAGTTGAAAATAAATGAAAACACCGACATAGGCAGCTACAACGGCAATTATTCCGAAAATATGACGATCGATAAAGCTTGAAAACTTACTCATGAATCTCAAACGGTTTAATTATTCGCTCTTCTGGTATATAAAAATAATGAATTTCTTCACCAAACGATAAAATTAGAATTTCATTATCAACTCTTGTTATCTGAGTATACTCTAATGGAACCAGCATTTTACCTGTTCGATCAAACATACCAAATTTCGAACCAGTTGTGACCATATAATAGTTATCTGCGAAACGGTTAACAGAACCAAAGACAAAAGGAATAATTTCTTCTCCTTTTGATGAGATCACACCCTGTAGACCTTGTTTTTCGACAATTGCTTGACCGTTCACAAAACTCTCTGCATAATCGTATGTTGGTTTAATGACTTCCTTTCCTGATAGGTCAATGAATCCCCAGAGCTTACCTTTTGAGAAGGCTACCATTGCGCTTATTTCACCCAAATTTGAATAAACTGCAGGCACTACCAACTTTCCATTTTTATCAATTATGCCAAATTTAGCTTTTAACATGACTATCGCACAATTTCCTTTAAACGTTGCTTTTGACAGATAATTTGGATAAATTTCAAATTTTGGCGGGATCGCTATTTTACCCGATGCATCCACATAGCCAATAAAATCTTCTTGAACCATTAAAGCGCGTCCATTTTGCAAAGGACCAATTTCTTCGTAAGCTGCAACATGTGTTACACCACAATTCTTCTGCATGAGACCTAAATAATCTTCATCTTCAAAAATCAATAAGGTATCCGAAAAAAATGAAATATTATCGTATCCAGGAGGAACAACGTACGAACCGTAGACATCAATAAACGCCTGTTTATCTTCGATTTGTACCTTCGCCATTCCTTTTACAAAAGAATAGGCTTCACTGTACTTATGCTGAATTTTCAAGGCACCATTGATATCGTAAAAACCATACAAATCTTCCTTTTGCGCATATAAAAATCCTTCTGAAACGG
>JBIIKG010000020.1:0-24019 GCA_044233275.1 Crocinitomicaceae bacterium
CCTCAGTAAGGATGCTAAACTAGCTGTTATTGGTTTAGGTTATGTTGGTTTGCCAATCGCACTTGAATTTGCACGCAAAATCAAAGTAGTTGGTTTTGACATCAATCAAGAGCGTGTCGATTTAATGAAAAACAAAATCGATCCAAGCAACGAATTAGAAGCAAGTGATTTCGAAGGTTGTGATATTGAATTCACAGCTGACATCAATGATTTGAAAGACGTTCAATTTTACATTGTCGCCGTTCCAACTCCAATTGATGATTCAAACTTGCCTAATCTTAAACCATTGTTAGGTGCGAGCGCAACAGTCGGAAAAGTATTGAAGAAAGGTGATTACGTTGTGTTTGAATCAACAGTTTATCCTGGATGTACAGAAGAAGATTGTATTCCTGTGTTGGAAGCTGAATCTGGATTAAAGTTTAGAGATGATTTCAAAATAGGTTATTCTCCAGAAAGAATTAATCCAGGGGATAAGGAACATACTCTTCAGAATGTAATTAAAGTTGTTTCGGGATGTTGCGAAGAATCATTAGAAGAAATCGCAAAAACATACGAACTAGTCGTGCATGCTGGAGTTCATAGAGCAGCATCAATTAAAGTTGCTGAGGCAGCAAAAATTATTGAAAATACACAGCGCGATGTAAACATAGCTTTAATCAATGAGTTGTCAATTATCTTCAATAAATTGGGGATTAATACTTTCGAAGTACTTGAAGCAGCTGGAACGAAGTGGAATTTCTTGAAGTTTTTCCCAGGTTTAGTTGGTGGACATTGTATTGGAGTCGATCCCTACTACTTAACGCACAAAGCACAACAAGCAGGGTATCATTCTAAAGTAATCACAAGCGGTCGTTATGTGAATGATTCAATGGGATTCTATATTGGAAAACAAACCGTAAAGCGAGTAATTGCTCAAGGAAAACACATTCAAGATACGAAAGTATTGGTAATGGGAGCAACCTTTAAAGAGGATGTTTCAGATATTCGTAATTCAAAGGTAATCGATGTTGTAAATGAATTGAAATCATTCCAAGTACATGTTGATTTAATCGATCCACATGCATCTTCCGAAGAAATGGTGCATGAATATGGTATCGGTTTAATCGAGAAAGCTGGATCCGATTACGACGCAATTATCGTTGCTGTGAACCATAAAGAATACAAAAACATGAACGAAAATGATTTCAAAGCTTTGTTGAAAGATGGGAAAGGAGTATTTGTTGATGTGAAAGGTATTTTTAAAGGAAAAATCAAGGACTTAGAATACTGGTCATTGTAATTTTTTTCGCTGACCGAGTGTCCGCCTTAGCGGATGTATCGAGGGCAGCGAAAAAGAACCGAGTGTCCGCCTTGGCAGATGGATCCAGGGCAGCGAATCGATGAGAGAAACTACTGTGTTCAAATTTTATTTACTATGGACTACGAAAAAAGAATATTAGTTACAGGTGGAGCTGGTTTTATTGGCTCCCATTTGGTTCGTTTGTTAATTAACTCGTATCCCAATTATTTGATTGTCAATTTTGATAAGTTGACTTATGCAGGAAATCTGGAAAACTTAAAAGACATCGAATCGGCACCAAACTATGTTTTTCAAAAAGGAGATATTGTTTCTGCAGATGATGTTAAATCGGCATTCGAAAAATACCAGATTACAGATGTAATTCATTTAGCGGCAGAATCACATGTTGATCGTTCAATAGAAGGTCCGATGGATTTTGTGATGACCAATGTAGTTGGAACTGTCAATTTATTGCAAACTGCAAAGGATACTTGGAAAGATGGTGAGCATGTTTTTCATCATGTTTCTACAGATGAGGTATATGGTAGTTTAGGCGAAGAAGGACTTTTTACGGAGAAAACACCTTATGACCCAAGAAGTCCTTATTCTGCGTCAAAAGCATCATCAGATCATTTCGTATCCGCATTTTACCATACCTATGGTTTGCCAATAAAAATGTCGAATTGTTCGAATAATTATGGAAGTCATCATTTTCCAGAGAAATTAATTCCATTGATGATTCATAATATTCAAAACAGTAAACCTTTACCTGTTTATGGAAAAGGGGAGAATGTACGCGACTGGTTGTGGGTAGAAGATCACGTAAAAGCGATTGATACTATTTTTCACAAGGGGAGAATTGGTGAGTCCTACAATGTGGGTGGCTTAAACGAATGGACAAATATCGAATTAGTGCGTTTTCTTTGTAGATTGATGGATGAAAAATTAAACCGTACTGCTGGTGAATCTGAAAAATTAATCACATTTGTGACCGACCGTAAGGGACATGATTTGCGTTATGCAATTGATGCAAGTAAATTAGAGAAAGAATTGAATTGGAAACCATCAATTACATTTGAAGAGGGACTTGAACTAACGGTTGATTGGTATTTGAAGAATACTGAATGGGTGGAGAAAATCACCTCTGGATCTTACCAACAATATTACACACAAATGTACGATAACCGTTGATGGGTTTATTCACCAATATATTTTCTAAAAAATCACCACAAGTTCCATTTGATTTAGGATTGATTGGTGCCGATATGCATAGTCATTTAATACCAGGAATCGATGACGGTTCTCGTAGTATGGATGAAACAATCGCCATGTTAGCGAAATTTGAAAGCCTTGGATATAAAAAGGTCATCACGACTCCTCATATCATGAATGAGGTTTATCCAAATAATCCAGAAATTATTTTAGTTGGACTTGCCCAAGTAAGAGAAGCAGCATCAAAGATTGGTTTATCGATTGAAATTGAGGCTGCGGCAGAATATTATTTTGATGACCAATTAATGGAAATAATCAAGAATAGAACTGCCTTAACTATTGCTGGTGAATTTGTTTTAGTAGAATTTTCCTTTCATTCAGCTCCGCAATTTGAAGATCAACTGTTTTTCGAAATGCAGATTGCGAATTACAAACCCATTCTAGCACATTTTGAGCGCTATCCCTATTATCACAATTCTCTAGACAAAGCTATTGAGTTTAGAAATCAAGGCGTGAATATTCAAGTAAATTTAAATTCCTTAACTGGGAATTATGGTCCACATGTTCGAAAACAAGCGGAGCGACTTATCGATGCAGGTTTGGTAGATTTTGTAGGGTCAGACTGTCATCGAATGCAACACCTCATGATGCTGGAAGAGCACTTGAATTTGCCGTACATGCATAAGTTGAAGGGCTTATCCTTAAAAAATAAGGATCTATAACAATCTAATCCCTCAACAAAAACTTATACCTTTGAATGGTATTTTCAATCCCCAAATACAACGCGTCTGAGATAAGCGCGTGACCAATGGAAACTTCATCTAATCGTTTTAAATTTTGCTTGAAAAAACGCAAGTTTTCCAAACTTAAATCGTGACCAGCGTTTATCCCTAGGCCAAGATCTAAAGCATGCTCAACAGCTTTCGCATAAGCTTCAATCGCTTTTTCTGGATTGTTAGAAAAGTCTTCAGCGAAAGGTCCCGTGTATAATTCAATGCGATCAACTCCCGTTTTTACAGCGTAATCGATTAAGTTTAAATCTGGTTCGATAAAAATGGAACTTCGAACACCAATCGATTTAAATTGTTGGTTCAAGTCGCTCAATAAATCGAAATGTTTTACTGTGTCCCAACCTGCATTGGATGTTAATACATGTGGTGGATCAGGAACCAACGTCGCTTGTTCGGGAAGAACCTCATAAATCATTTTTAGAAAACGCTCATCTGGATAGCCCTCAATGTTGAATTCTGTTGTTACTACTTGCTTCAAATCGTATATATCTTGAAGTGTAATGTGTCGCTCATCTGGACGCGGATGAACGGTTATACCATCAGCGCCAAATCGTTCACAATCAATCGCAAATTGGGCAACATTAGGTGTTTTTCCACCTCGCGCATTGCGAATAGTTGCTATTTTATTGATGTTTACACTGAGCTTTGTCATAATACGGTACAATTTTTGGCTGCTCAAAAGTACGAACTTAGAGAGTAATTTACTACTTTGGCAGCAACAATGAGAGCAATAGAATTAATTACAGAAGAAATACCTCCCTTAACGCACACAGATACGGGAGAAAACGCTTTGCGTTGGATGGATGAATTGAAAGTTTCTCATTTGCCAGTCCTTAAAAACGGAAATTTTGTCGGTGTTTTGTCAGAAGCTGACGTATTGGATAAAATGCATTTGGATGAAAAATTGGATAAGTTATTCGATCATTTGCCACGACCATATGTTTTTGCAAATGCTCACATATACGAAGTTCTTGCTAAAATATCGGAACACCGCGTAAGTGTGCTACCAGTTTTAGATGAGAATGAAAAATATTTAGGTTGCACAAGTGTTTACCATTTATTAACGGTGATTGCCAATACGGGAAGTATTCGTGAATCAGGTGGTATTTTAGTGGTTGAAATGAATGCTGTAGACTATTCGATGGCGCAAATCGGTCAAATTGTTGAAAGTAACAATGCGAAAATATTAAGTTCTTATATCATGTCTTCAGTGGATTCAACGAAGGTGGAGGTGACATTGAAAATAAATCAAATTGAATTGTCTTCAATTATCCGAACGTTTGAACGATACGACTATGTGGTGAAAGCTTCCTTTCAAAAGAGTGAAGTAGATGAAGATATGCAACAACGATTTGATGCATTAATGAATTTTATGAAGTTTTAATCATGAATGTTGCACTATTTGGTCGTAAGGTAAATAAGCAGAACCTCATTTATTTTGAGGAGCTAATTCAGATTTTGCTCAGCTTCGGCTGGACACCAATTTTGGAAAAAAGTTTAAAGGAAAATCTGGCTGAGAAGAATCCGCAAATGGCAAAATTTGCGGTATTTGAATCGCATAGTGACTTCAAAAGTGGTATTGATCTAACCATCAGTATGGGAGGAGATGGTACTTTTATTGAAACAGTTGGTTATATCCGAGATTCGAAAGTTCCAATTATTGGAATTAACACAGGAAGATTAGGTTTTTTGGCAAATATTTCGAGAGATCAGATTGAAAGTTCACTTGATATGATTCGGAATAAAAAGTATGAATACCAATTACGTTCTTTACTTCGAATTAAAACCGAAGAAAATTTATTCGGTGATGATAATTTTGCTCTAAACGAGGTGACTTTCCACAAGAAGGATACAAGTTCAATGATCACTGTTCACGCATCGCTTGATGATAAATACTTGAATTCATATTGGGCAGATGGATTAATTGTTTCAACGCCAACTGGATCAACAGCATATAGTTTGAGTTGTGGCGGTCCGATTGTAACTCCAGGATGTAAAGTGCATATACTTACACCGATTGCACCTCATAACTTGAATGTGCGACCAATGGTTGTTCCAGATCATTTACCAATCAAGTTGAGTTTGGAAGGTAGAGAGCGAAAATATTTAATCAGTTTAGATGGAAAATCAATGAATATCCGAAGAGGAGAAGAAGTATTGATTGAAAAAGCTGAATTTATGATAAACGTCATTAAATTTGAAGAGAATAATTTCCTTGATACAATTCGTAACAAGATGTTGTGGGGTAAAGACAAGCGAAATTAATACGTGTAATGTTTAACAATTTAAAAATAGAAGAATGAAGAAGATAGGTTTAATAATGTTATTGATGGGAGTAACGGCAGTTAGTTTTGGAGCTAAACCGAAAATGGAACCAGGAATTTATGCTGAGATCACAACTAACAAAGGAGTAATCATGGTTATCTTAGAACACCTTAAAACTCCTTTGACTGTTGCTAACTTTGTTGGTTTAGCAGAAGGTAATTTTGTGAATGGTGATTTTAAAGCAACAAAACCATTTTACAATGGATTGAAATTTCACCGTGTCATCAAAGATTTTATGATACAAGGTGGAGACCCAGCTGGAAACGGAAGTGGTGGTCCAGGTTACAAATTTGCAGATGAAATTCACCCAGACTTGAAACATACAGGTCCCGGTATTCTATCTATGGCAAATTCAGGTCCGGCTACAAACGGAAGTCAATTTTTCATTACACACAAAGAGACTCCTTGGTTAGATGGTAAACATACCGTTTTCGGTCATGTAATTTCAGGAATGGATGTGGTTAACTCAATCGAACAAGGTGATTCAATGCAAGTTGTAAAGATTATTCGTGTCGGCAAAGAAGCGAAGAAATGGGACGCAAACGCAGTTTTCAAAAAAGTAAATGACGACAAGATTGCTCTAGAAGCGAAGAATGCAGCTGAGTTAGAAAAAATTGCAGCTATGTCTGAAGATGATTACAAAAAATACATGTTTGACGAAATCAAAAAGACATTCCCAAATGCAGTGCAGTCAGCATCAGGTTTGGTATATATGATAGAAAGACCCGGTGAAGGGGCAAAACCAGTAAAAGGGAATCAATTGTCTGTGCATTACCGAGGAACATTTAGACGTGATGGAAAGCAATTTGATGCTTCATACGATCGCGGTCAACCAATGGATTTTGTTTACATCGATAACAAGATGATTCCAGGATTTGAAGAAGGATTGGCAATGATTGGAAAAGGTGGAAAAATCAAATTATTCATTCCTTATTTTCAAGCATACGGTAAAGCTGGAAGACCAGGTGCAATTCCTCCATATTCAGATTTAGTTTTTGACATAGAAATCGTAAACCTTGGTGAGGCTCACAACGAACACGATGGTCACGATCATGGTGATCATGAAGGTCACGATCATTAAGATTTGAATAAAAGATAAATAAAGAGACTCTCAGAAATGAGGGTCTTTTTTAGTTCATAGGACATTTGTTTGGTTTCCCAAGTCTGAATGTAATCATGGTACCGAAGAAACTGTACCAATCTGACGTTGATGTATTCCCTCTTTTCCCGTAACGAGAGCCATCCAAACTTCTATTAGACAACTGCGCCGCTAAAGGTCCATTCGCCGCTGCTAATTCAACCCCATCGACATATGAATTACTTCCTACGTCATCTAAATAATCAGTGAAGGTCTTGCGAATACCATATTCAAAACTTACGGCCGCTTTTTTACCTAAGGCGAATTTAACACCAACGCCTAAAGGAATACAAATTTGTGTTAAACTATAATTCTTTTTTGACGATAAATCAGATCCTTGTCCCTCTGTGCCTATACTTTGAAGTTCAATCATATCGCCGTTAAATTCCGTTTTAGGATTCATTCTGAATACACCAATCTCAGCAAGAATGTATGCGGTACCTTTGTAACGTTCACTTCCTAGGAAAAAAGGTAAATAGGTGAATTCTACTCCACCAGCTAATTCAAAAATGTTGGATTCAAAATTCAAGTTACGGTTTCGCAATAAATCTATTTTTGAATCGGCATCGTCGGCCTTGACTTTACCGTAGGATAAATTTGCTCTAAAACTTAAACGCGAATGATAGTTATAACGGTAGAGCAGACCGACCGCTGGTTGTGTTTTATTGAAATGTCCAAATTGATTTAAGTCCCCAAGGTAATAGGAGCCGCCCAACAGCACTCCCAATTCAGATCTAGATCGATTGTTCGAATTTTGACCAAAAGCGAAAATGGAAGCAAGAAAATATAGTATGAATAAAATGCGCATTATATTTATTTAAGTCTGTTGAGAACGCCAAATTAAGGAGAAAATTACATTTCAAAAAGAAAAGGTAGTTGGATTTGTTCCCAACTACCTTTTTATCAATTATAAATTGCCTAGAATGATGGACAAGAAACTGTGCGGAATCGTTGCAAGGTGATAGCAGCGTCTTTTGGATATTTCACTGTATAGCCGATTTCCATCGTTTTTATTTCATTAGGTTGTGCTAAATAACTCCAAAGTACCTCTCCAGATTCAACATTGTTTTTCGCTCCGGATAGTTGGTCAGTTGTTACTGTGATGTCACTACTTTTTGAAATTGGGATTTGATCGTATACATCAATATTTATAGGTGTATTACGGTTATTACGAATGACAATTTCATATAGATAAGATTCTTTTTTGTTTCCACCGATGACTTTTTTCGTACTCATTTCTGTTTTCAATTTACGCATAACAACTACCTTACTATCGCGACCAAATGAAAGTGAAAGTGTATCCGAAACGTTACGCGTGTCAATTTCTGAGAGACCAACGTACATTCCACCAAAATATACGTTTGTAGGACCCGGGATTAATTCTAATTCTTGCCATCCAACAATATGTGCCATTAAGAATGCGCCATTGTCAAGTTTAGGGGCCGTAATATGGGAGAAAGTGGCATCTAAGTTCATTTCCTTTACATCGACCATATAAGGTTTGGCATCTGATGGACAAGAGAATTTAGATGGAATGATAAATTCAGCAGTTAATTCTGAAATTTCTATTTGACGCATTTGTACATTCGCATTTTGCGTATTTTGATTTTGAACCAATCCTAAATCTTGAAATCTTGTTGTACCTCGTTTTTCCTTATCATCGCTGTCAAGCGCATAATTATCATAAGCCCATTGATTTGCTATATTAATATTAGTTTGTGCTTCTTGACGATAATTTTGCTGTACAACTTGCGGTGCGTAATATGATTTTTTACCCGAAAGTGTTGACACATCTGAATAGTTCAAGTACCACGGAGACATTGCTGGATGAGAGGCTGATAGTTTTGGATCACCAGTTGAAAGAATCAAATCAACATCGTTCCAGTCACTTCCCGTATTGTTGTAAACTTGTGCTTTGTATTTTAGATTGATTTTTTGGTTCAAATCTAATGCCGATAGGTCATAATTTGCAGCCCAACCGCAATCAGAAACAAGGTATTTTAATGTAGATTTTAAGGTTTGAGCTTCGTTTGCATCAATCAGCACTACAACTTGATTACTGCGCTGGTTTTCGTCAAAATTGAGTTCAATTAATTGATAGCGAGTGTTTTCAATCAGTTCATCGATTTTTTGCTGATCCTTTCTCAATTTGCTGAGTGCCTTATTAATTTCTAATGTGCGAA
Organism: Crocinitomicaceae bacterium; assembly: GCA_044233275.1. Lineage (GTDB taxonomy): Bacteria > Bacteroidota > Bacteroidia > Flavobacteriales_D > Crocinitomicaceae > M0103. Next base: position 8,929 of record JBIIKG010000020.1, read on the forward strand.
TTCTATAAAATTCACCCGCCTCCTTAATTTGTGCAACTGTTAAATTTTGGTTTTGTCCACCTAACTTTTTATTGGCGCTTAGTACATCTAATTCAGCCTGATAAGCACCAATGTTGTCAGCGTTAAATTGATGTTTGTCTTTTAACACTTCTAATGTGTCTTTTAATAATCCAATACGTGGATTGAATGATTCGGCTGCGGTAAAATCCATTTCTGTAGAAACAGAAACCAAACGGTAAGAACCATCTGATATAAACTGAATCGATTGTGGATCAGCAAAAGCGGAGATTCCTGAAAAAATTAATTTGTTTCTCCCTTTTGTGACTTTGATTGCTTGGTCATGTAACATTTCACCGGAGGTTAGAAATAATTTGACAGATTTAATTTTGGATGAAATATGTTGTTCAACCTGGGCGATACCTGAAAAGCTTAACATTAAGGTAAATGCAATAAAGAGTTTGTTCATAGGAAAGTTTTTAGTGACTACATGAATCAAACAATTTCGTTCATGAATTAGTTACATTCCATTTAAATAAACAATGTTATCTTTCAATTGCTACTGAAATTTGTGTCAGTTAAAGTCTTGAATCGCAATTTCACTCGCTATTTTTGCAGAAAGCAGGCAAAGTGGGATACCACCACCGGGATGAACACTTCCTCCAACAAAATATAGGCCTTTCACCTTGGAGAAGTTAGGGTGTCTAAAAAATGCAGCATTGCGGTCATTCGAACTTGCCCCGTACAATGCTCCGGCATAACTTGATGTTCTTTGTTCTATGCGGATTGGGTCTAAAAAATCTTCTTCTTCAATGAGACATTCTAAGTCTACGTTTAAAAGACGATTCAATTTTTGAATGATGTTTTTTCGGATGCGTTTGCGCAATTCTTCCCAATCCTGACCGCTATTCGATGGAACATTGACCATAACGAACCAATTTTCACAGTTTTTTGGAGCGTCATCGCTCACGTATTTAGAACTGATATGCACGTATACAGTTGGATCATCACAAACATTTTTCTTATCAAAAATGGTCGAAAATTCATTTTTATAGTCTTCACTAAAAAAGATATTGTGCAAGTCTAAATTGTCGAATGATTTTTTGATTCCCCAATAGAAAATCATTGCAGAACTAGATGGTTCTTGTGCCAGTGTTTTTTTGTTTGCTTTCGTATTTTTTAGTAAATATTTGTAAGCAGGTTTTACATCAGCATTGCAAAAAACAAGGTCACTTGGAATAAACGAGTCATTCACTCGAATTCCACTAATCGATTTGCCATTTTCAACGATCTCTTGTACGGGTGAATTGTAGTGAAAACTCACACCAATTTTTTCAGCTAAACGCACAAGTGATTGTGTGATATCATTCATGCCTTTTTTCGGGAAATATGTTCCAATTCCAAATTCTAAATGTGGAATGATATTTAGAATTCCTGGCGCTTGATATGGATTTGAGCCATTATAGGTTGCATAACGGTCAAAAAGTTGAACCAATTTGGGGTGATTCAAGTTTTTTTCATTGAAAGCATGCATCGTAGTGAACAAACCTAAATTTGGAATGGCTACAATCGTGTTTAAGATATCTTTGGATAGGTAGGCACTGAATTTGTGCAAGGAGCGCTCTAAAAAGACTTTATGTGTTTTGTTGTAAATGTATGCGCTATGTTCTAAATGTCTTTCCAATGGTTTGATATCAACATTTAAAACCGATTTAACCGTACTCAATAATTTTTCTCGATTACTTGATAAAGGTAAAAAAGTACCATCTTCAAAAAAGTAGTGGCAAGTGGTATTACACGTGAAATATTCGAAATATTCTTTTGGATCGAGTTGATTCAATTCATAAAGCTCATTTACAAATTGAGGCATGGTGAATAGGGAAGGACCAGCATCGAAGCGATAACCCCCAAGTTTTAGAACACTCAATTTCCCACCGGGATAAGAATTCGCTTCATAAACGTCAACTGTAAAGCCCGCTTTTGCCAACCTTATTGACGCACTAATTCCTGCAATACCAGATCCTACAATACTAACTTTTTTGGACATTTCAATTCAATCTTTAAACTGTGAAATTATAAAAACTGTTGATCATTTATTTATATTCGGACTAAAAAGCTACTTATGGGAAAAGTGATTGGTATTGGCGGCATATTTATGAAGTGTAATAATCCAGATGAAATGAACAAATGGTACCGTGATGTTTTAGGAATGACAACAAATCCATATGGTGTTTTGTTTTCTTTTAATGACAATGCATCGCCAAAAGGATTTCTTCAATTAGGAATTTTTCCTTCAGATTCTGATTATTTTGGGAGTGAGAGTCAGCAAGCCATGCTTAATTTCAGGGTAGATAATATGACTGAAATGCTTGAAGTATTGAAAACACAAAGGGTTCGAATCGTTAAAGATTTAGAAGAATACGATTACGGCAAATTCATCCATATTCTAGACTTGGAAGGAAATCGAATTGAATTATGGGAGCCAATAGATGGAGCATTCGAAAAAGAAGCTCACATGACTATGCGTTAGTGAAGACTATTGAATAAACGCTCTAAATTCGAGTTTTTAACCATTGAATCTGGACCTAAGAATAGAATTTTCTTACAACCATTGCGTTCAATCCATAAATCTAGGTTTGAAACTGCAACCATGACGGTACCATTAATGTCAATTTTGTGAACTGGCTTTTGACGTCTGTCAAATGAAGCTTTTACTTCCAGAATATCACGATCAACTTCTTGGTTTTCACTAAAAATAACAAGACCATCGATACCATCATCTGCATCCTCCGATTTATTTGTGTATTCTTGGGAAGTTATATTGCGACTAGTAAACCAAGGGCCAATAAAATTACCAAACAATGAATTGGATTTAAAATAAACAGATTCGATTTTCATGAGGTCTCTACAAAAAATTGAGGTTGCGAAATTAGCTATTTTCTTTGGTAATATTCGCTTAAATTTAAATTAATTTAATAACCCAAAATTTTCATGAAATCAGCTGCGGTTTGTTCCTCGCTAAAAAGCTCAGTTTGGAGCTTACCGTTCTCATCACGTTTAATTAGAACATGCTTAGGTTCAGGTATTAAGCAGTGTTTTAGTCCGCCAAAACCGCCAATCGTTTCTTGGTAGGCACCTGTATTGAAAAATCCTATATACAATGTTTTGTTGCGATCGAATTTAGGAAGGTAAATGGCATTCGAATGCTGTTCTGAGTTATAGTAGTCGTCACTGTCACATGTCAACCCACCTAAAAGAACTCGTTCATAATCATCGTTCCAGCGATTTATAGGTAACATTATAAATCGTTGATTAATCGCCCATGTATCAGGTAGATTGGTCATAAACGATGAGTCAATCATATTCCATTTTTCTCTATCGTTCTGTTGTTTCTGATGTATAACACTAAAAATCGCTCCACCACTTTCACCAACAGTAAACGATCCAAATTCTGTAAAAATATTTGGTTCCGGAATATCATTGTCAGTACAAACGCGTTTTACTTGCATAAGTATTTCGCGCACCATGTAAGCGTAATCAAAATCAAAGGCCAAAGACTTCTTAATTGGGAAACCACCGCCAATATTTAATGAATCCAGTTCAGGACAAATCTTTTTAAGATCAGAATAGACACGCAGACATTTCGTTAATTCGTTCCAATAGTAAGCAGTATCATTAATCCCTGTATTAATAAAGAAGTGAAGCATTTTTACTTCAACTCTTGGATTATCTTTTACAATGGCTTTATAAAAAGGTACAATTTCACGGTAGCGAATTCCCAAACGTGAGGTATAAAACTCAAATTTTGGTTCTTCTTCAGAAGCGATTCGAATACCAATTTTAATTGATTCCTCTGTTTTGGCTAATATTTCTTGTAATTCTTGTGTATTATCAACGATTGGTATAACTTTTAATTTTTTGTCATTTATCAAGCCACACATGTTGTCAATGTACTTTTCAGTTTTGTAACCGTTGCAAATAACATAACGTCCATCAACTAGTTTTCCTGAATTGTATAAATTCCGTACAATGTCAATATCGAATGCTGAAGATGTTTCGATGTGCACATCATTCTTCATTACTTCGTCTAATACAAAAGAGAAATGATTACTTTTCGTACAATATGAATAGTGGTAATTTCCAGCATAACCAAGGTTATTCATGGCTTCTCTAAACCAACCTTTGGCGCGTTGAATGTTATTTGAAATTTGCGGTAAATAATTGAATTTTAGCGGAGTGCCATACTCATCAATCAATCGCTTTAAATCGATACCGTGGAAAAATAAACGATCATCATGCAAGTTGAATTCGTTTTGAGGAAAATCAAATGTTTGATCAATTAAATCGAAGTATTTTGTTCTCATTTAGCTATATAGATTCAATTATAATAACTCATTTATACGTTCAGCTGGTCGAGCAATTACAGCTTTTGCATCCTTTACTACGATAGGACGCTCAATTAGTTTCGGAAATTTCAACAATACATCAATCCATTCTTCATCAGAAAGGTTTTTGCCTTTGAAATGAGTTTTGAATTCTTCTTCATTTGTACGGATTAACTCCTGAGGATTTATGCCTAATTGAGCGATAATGACTTTTAACTGAGTTTTTGTGGGAACATCTTTTATGTACTCAATTACTTCGAAATCTAAGTTCTTCTCTTTAAGAAACTCAAGTGCACATCTACTTTTCGAACAACGAGAATTGTGATATACCATGATTTTATTTGTCATCATTAACTTCCGTACATCATTAAGTATGATTTCAAAAATGGCATCAATTCTCCATTAAGAACCTTGTCTGGATCATTAACTGAGAAATCTGTTCGGTGATCTTTTACGCGTCTATCATCAAGTACGTAACTTCGAATTTGAGATCCCCATTCAATTTTTTTCTTCCCTGCTTCAATTTGTTCTCTCGATTCAGCGCGCTTTCTTAATTCAATTTCATACAATTGAGAACGCAACAACTGCATTGCTTTTTCACGATTCCCTAATTGTGAACGGGTTTCAGTATTTTCTATAACAATTCCAGTAGGAGCATGCTTCAATCGAACACCTGTTTCAACTTTGTTGACATTTTGTCCACCGGCACCGCCGGATCTAAATGTATCCCAACTAATATCTGCTGGATTAATATAAATTTCGATCGTATCATCAACAGAAGGATAAACATAAACAGATACAAATGAAGTCATTCGTTTTCCTTGAGAATTAAACGGACTAACACGAACCAATCGGTGAATACCGTTTTCTCCTTTCAAATATCCAAATGCAAATTCGCCTTCAATTTCGATAGTTACGGTTTTAACACCAGCAACATCACCTTCTTGAAAATTGAGTTCCTTTGTTTTGTAGCCATGTTTTTCTGCAAACATAATGTACATGCGCATCAACATGCCTGCCCAGTCACACGCCTCAGTTCCACCTGCTCCGGCTGTTATTTGGATTACTGCGCTCAATGCATCTTCCTCACCAGAAAGCATATTTTTCAGTTCCAGTTCTTCTATTTTTTTTGTCAATTCTTCATTTAAGGTATCGACACTTTCTTCTTCAGAAGGATCTTCTTTGGCGAAATCCATTAATACTTCTAAATCGTCAAGCATCGTCTTCAATTCATCATATGTTGCAACCCAATATTTTAGGTTACGAATATGCTTCATTTTGACTTCTGCAGCTTTGGCATCATTCCAAAAATCAGGGTCTTGCGACTTAAGTTCTTCCTCCTGTAATTGAATTCTTTTTTCGCCAATCTTCAGATATGCTTCGATAGCCGAAATACGTTGAGACAGTTCTTTAAATTGATCAAGATTTATCATAAGGCTGCAAATTTAATAAAAAGCATTCATTTCGATTAAACTATAGGAGAACATACTCTAAGAATACGAATTGCACTAAAAATTGATAAGTGTTTTTTAAAAGTTAATAAAAAAGCAAAAACAATTTCTAAAAATCCAATGTGTGGGTTTGAAAAAATAATACATTTGCGACAAAATTTATTAAAATGAAAGTACCTCAAAACTTAAAGTATACAAAAGACCACGAGTGGGTGCTTGTAGAAGGAGATGTTGCAACAGTTGGAATTACTGATTTTGCGCAAGGCGAATTAGGTGATATTGTATACATAGAAATTGAAACAGTTGGTGAATCAATTGATCATGAAGAAGTATTTGGTTCGGTTGAAGCAGTAAAAACAGTATCGGATTTGTTTATGCCGATTTCTGGTGAAATCATTGAGTTCAACGATAAGTTAGAGGCTGATCCTGAATTGGTTAATTCTGATCCTTATGGTGACGGATGGATGATTAAAGTAAAAATTTCAGATGCATCTCAAGTGAATGATTTGTTAGATGCAGCTGCATATTCAGCTCTAATCGGCTAATTTTTTAGATAGAAATTGAACGTTTGGTGAAATAGTTTGTAAAGTTGTTCAATCTGTAGCTTTTATTTAGTGTAATAAAAGCTTTATTGATTTTTGGAACACTATTTGCAAATGAAAAATTTATATATTTACCAACTAAATTAATGTGTTATGGAAGTTAAAAAAAATGTTGAAGCGGATATCGAAAGATTAAAAACACCAATTATTTTTATTGGATTGTTATTTGTCGGTAGTTTGGTACTAGCATCTTTCTCATATACTGAAGCTGTAGATAATGGTGAGTTATCAAAAGTAGATGCTACCACAGCAGCCGTTAATTATCAGCAGGATGTTAAAAAAGATGATGATACACCACCGCCACCACCACCACCATCTGTAGATGCACCGCAGCCTGTTCAAGAAGAAATTATTGAAGAAGAAAATAAGGAAACAATACCAACTACTGTTGTTGAAGTTATGCCAGAAATTGTTGTTGCAGAAGAGACAGTGATTGAAGTTCAAGAAGAAATTATTGAATTCCCTGATGTAGAAGCAGGTTTTCCAGGTGGAACGGCGGAATTGCAACGTTGGATTGTTCAAAATATTCAATACCCTCAAACTTCAATTGAGATGAATGAGCAAGGAAGAGTTTATTTGTCTTTCGTAGTTGAAGCTGACGGTTCAATTTCAAATATTGCAGTTGAAAGAGGTGTAAGTGCTGATTTAGATAAGGAAGCGAAGCGAGTTGTTCGTTCAATGCCTAAGTGGACACCAGGTGAAGCTAAAGGTAAAAAGGCACGTGTACGTTGTCGTTTACCAATCAACTTTACATTGAATTAAGAAATAAAATTTACATTGAAAGTCCTCACTTCGGTGGGGATTTTTTATTTTCAACTAAATATATACCATGGTATATATTTTTTGTATTTTTGTTCAAAATTAAATCACATGGCTTATTTATTCATTTTCATTGCAATTGCTGCGTTCCTTTTTGTTTTCAAGGATTGGAGTAAACTAACAACAATTCTAACACTTGGTTTTTCAATTTTAATAGGTTTTGCGCAACTAAATACGCTCGAAAATCCAGCTTTTGGTTTTTTAATTTTGCCGATCGTATACCTTTTCTTGAATTTTGCTTTGGCAAATTTCAAGAAAATTGAAGCCTTAAAATGGAATTTTATTTTCCCTATAGTACTCGTCATCATCTTCCTAATCCCTACAGGTATTCAGATCAATTTCAATGAATATGTACTTGAATTATCAAGTCTATCAAGTTTGTTTGTAATTGGCTTTGGTACAATGATTATTCCTATCGCTCGCCTGAAAGTCAAGATTCTTGCAAAACCGTTTGACATCTTGAATAATGATCAACTTGAGCATGCGGTTTTACTTCTACTTGTTGGAATAGGAATTTTTATTTCTAGTTTTTTTGCAATCTCTTTTGGAGTTTATCTTTTTGCTTTAGGATTTTTAGCTTCAACTTTGTTTCAAAATAACAGTTATCAGAATACTGTTGGTTTCATTTTACTTTTCTCTGCTTTGAATTTGTTTTTTGATTTGTCAGGAATAGATGTTCTTGATCTTTCGCTGGGTAAATCAGCCGAAGGATTATTATTCGGGGCGGCTTTGTATTTATTGATGAAAAGTATGTGGACGGCAAGAAAATATAAAGTCCTCGCTATTGGTGTTTCTATTCTACTTATTGCTGCGGTGATGAGCGGCTTCATGTTAATTGGGACGCAAAAAACAGATTTCGGAGGCGTAGATAGTTTCTTAATCGCTTTATTGGCTCTTTCATTCGGGTTTACTTTAGAAATGAGAGGTCAATTGGGAATCGCTCTTATAAGTTTATTAATAGGTTTAGGACTTGTTTTAGCTCCTTTAACAGTTAATTCAGAAGAATCTGAATCCGCTAAAAACAACTTAATTCCGTCAACTGAGGTAAAAGTAAATAAGATTGAAGAAAACAAAAGTCTTTTTGAGTCGAAAGGTATTTCATTGGACAGTATTGTTGGAAATTACTCCATTAATCCAGAAACTGCGCAACTCAATTTTGAATTGGGTCCAAAAGGAGGACGAACGAAAGGTGCGTTTAAAAAAGTAATGGGTGATATTCAGCTTAAAACTAATCTATCAAGTTCAACTTTTAGCGTTGATTTACCTGTAAATGGACTAACCACATTTAACAAATATCGCGATGAATCGTTAATGGATGTTGGATATTTCAATGTAAATAAATTCGCTAAAATGACCTTTAAAACCTCAAGTTTATCAGCTGTTGGTGATGGATATTTTTTGAAAGGTGCATTTTCAATGTTGGGAGTAATCAAAACTATTACAGTTCAAGTAAAGTATATTGGTAAATCACCGAATGGCAATCCAATTCTCGTTGGTAAGTCATCATTGGATAGAACGGAATTTGGAATGAAACCAGATCCGACAGAAGGTAATGTGGTTGATTTTGAATTCAGCGTAGAATTACTTCAAAAGTAAAAAGGTCGACCACTGATTTTTCCATTACTTAAAATGAGTGCTGGAAAAGGTATTTTTAAGGCATTGAATTGTTTTAACACCATTTTAACCCATGGTCTTTTAACCGGTATTCGACTTAAATCAATATCAAGAGAAAGAAGCCATTCACGTTGTGCAAAATAGCTTGTACCATCAGGCGCAATAAACGAATCGGCATCTCCTTTTATTTTTGCATTCGCACTATATCCAACAGAAATGCACGCCCATTTTGGAAGTTTGGAATTCTTGAAAAAAGTAGATGGATTAATGGACAGCCAATAGGTTTGACCGTTGTAATCTTTTAATAATTGTTCAGTGAAATTTGAACCTAGTACTTCCGGTCTCAAGTCAGCAAAGGGACTTGGAGAATAGGAAAATTTAGGAAGTATACGCTGTTCTTTCCAAGCTATTTCTTGTATCGCATAAGCACCTGTTCCCAGAGTATTACCGAGCATATCATACCAAGAGAACCCCCAATCGGTGCTAAATCCATCGAAAAGTTCAAGCGTTGTTTGAAAACCAAATCCAATACCAGAACCGAGCGCAATAGATTTGTTTCGAGATAAACCAGTCCATTGATACAATTCACTCGCATTCATTGCCAGATGGTAGTTGGTGTAAAAATGCCCCATCTTATCCATCTGAAGCCAATTCGAACCATCATTGAATGTGTGAAAGGACGATTTTTCCACATTCTTATACCAAATTTCATGAAGCCCAATCATACCTCCAGCCCATGTGGAACCTATTCCAATCGAAACAAAAGTGAAACGTTTTTTATTCAAGGAGTCAGCAGATGTAAAAAATCGATGTTGACCCCAAATTATTGGGATGGTGTTTAGAATAAGAACGATGCTGAGTAAAAGCTTTTTCACGTTTCGAAATTAAACTAAACAAGCTAATTGTGTGAACAAAAGTGTTGAAAAAATAAAAAAAGTCAAAATACGTTCCATCAATATAATCGTACTTTTAGAATTCTGATTCTGTCAGAAAAAAATAAAAATTAAAGAATGAGTAAGATAAGAAAGGATTGGAACGAAATTCGAATTAACGATAGTTGGGCAATTTTTAAAATAATGTCTGAATTTGTTGAGGGTTATGAACGCATGGCTAAAATAGGTCCGTGTATTTCAGTTTTTGGTTCGGCGCGCACTAAACCAGATAATAAGTACTACCAAATGGGTGTTGAAATTTCTGAGATGCTTTCTCGTGCTGGTTATGGTGTTATCACTGGAGGTGGACCAGGAATTATGGAGGCTGGAAATAAAGGTGCTCAGCAAGGAGGTGGCAAGTCAGTTGGATTAAACATTGATTTACCATTTGAACAGAACCATAATCCGTTTATAGATCCAGAGCACAATTTAGAATTTGATTATTTCTTTGTACGCAAAGTGATTTTTGTAAAATATGCACAAGGATTTGTTGTATTACCTGGTGGTTTCGGTACAATGGATGAACTTTTTGAAGCATTGACATTGATTCAAACTAAGAAAATTAATGAGCGACCTGTTGTACTAATTGGTAAACAATATTGGCAAGGTCTTTTCGATTGGATAGAAGAAAGCATGTTGAATATGGAGCAAACTATATCGCCAAAGGATTTAAATATGTTTTCTATTGTTGACACTCCGGAAGAAGCATTCAAGTGCATTGATGATTTTTACAAGTCACATGCCTTGTCTCCAAACTTCTAATTTCTGTTAATAATAACATAGTTAATGTATATATTTGTCGGGTTGTAATTAAATCTATGGATACGTTAAAAAAGTTGAGAACATTTATTTGGACCAGAGAATTTCTTAAGAAATTTGGTTTGGTTGTATTGTTTTACCTATTGGTTATTACAATTACCATTTTTTATCTTTCATCCTATACGAATCATGGTCAACAGATTTCAGTACCTAATTTAGTGGGTAAAACAGTTGCTAAGTCGACCACAATATTGGAAGAACTAGATTTAACCTATGAAGTATTAGATTCAATTTATGATCCTTCAAAACCAGAAGGAACAATTATCGATCAAGACCCTGATCCAACATCTTTTTCAAAAGTTTTTGTAAAAGAAGGTCGAATTATTCGATTGCGTGTTTCTAAGAAATCGAGAATGATAGAAATGCCTAGCTTAGTTGATAAGTCTGAGCGATTTGCTGAAAGTATTCTAAAGAATAGAGGATTAAAATACAGAATTCAATACCAACCAACAAACGAAGCGAATGGTGCAGTTTTGAAACAAATGTATCAAGGTAAACAAATTGAAGAAGGTGTCCGAATTCCAATTGGTTCTACCATAACCTTAGTAGTTGGTAGAAATGAAGCTGGTGCTCCAGTTGATATTCCAAATCTTTTTGGTTTGACAATAATGGAGGCTAAAATGCGTTTAGAATCTTTAGGTAAATTTGAATTGTTCACTGTTTGCCCTGATTGCGCTACCGCAGAGGATTCTTTGGGGGCATTTATTCAGTCACAATCACCAGAATTCTTGGAAGGAACGCAAATTCCAAATGGTTCTACGATCACTGTGTATGCTTCGAAGGATGTTCAATAATGTGGTTAATTAATGACCAGCTTATGAGATTTTTACTAACAACAATTGCATTTATTTCAGTTTTCACTTCCGTTTTTTCACAGGGTGAAGAGATAGGGCCATTAACGTCTAATTCAAGTCTAAATGGTGCTAAAAGTTTGAATTTACTGAAGTCAGGAAGTTCTTTCGACAGCACGTTTATTTATATATCTGATACACTTTCTCTTCCGTTTTTTGATGAATTTAGCAAGAATCATTTTCAACAATATAATGCTGATTACACAGATTTTGGGGTTACAAGTGATAAGAAATACCAACTGTTAAATAATATAACTTCCTTACCAATATCAAATGACTTTTCGGCAACTGGTCAGCAGACGTTCCGACGTGTGTATGATTTGAACACTGCCACTTTCATTGATCAGAATTTTGATGACAGCATTGTGAAAGTTGGTGATTTAAGCACGTATCCGGTGGTTTACACTCCAACAAGTATGTACCCGCCTTTTTACATTTACGATACAATCGGAGCTACTGATATCCCCGATACAGTTTGGATTGTTGGACCTGAATTCTATCAGGATTCAGCAACACAATTTTTTGTACCATTGAATGATGCAAATGCCTATTGGTTGGATGCAAATGCTTATCACAATTACCGCTATGGTTTTGAGCCAAGATCGTTAGGGGTTGTCACGTTTGATGGTTTGGATGAGAATGGTTTCCCATATGCGATTGGATCAACAATAACCAATTATGCAGATTTATTGACATCTAAGCCCCTAGACATGGCGCCTTTAAATGCTGGAGATTCAGTTTACTTTAGTTTTTTATATCAAAAACAAGGATTTGGAGATATTCCAGAGGATGGCGACTCTTTAGTGCTTGAGTTTTATGCTAAAGACCTAGATCAGTGGTTTAGAGTTTGGAGTGTGAATGGTGGAGCAACAGAACCCTTTAAATCTGCTACAATTTTAGTGGAGGATGCTAAATATTTCAAAAAAGGGTTTCAATTTCGCTTCAAGAACTATGGCGCTCTCTCAGGTTCCTTAGACCACTTCCATATTGACTATGTTCATTTGCGTCCTCTTTCTGGCTATCAAGATACCTTATTTAAAGATTTTGCTTTTTCCTATACAATAGGAAGTTTGTTAAAAACATATACTTCTGTTCCGTGGGATCACTTCAAAAATAATTCAATAGGAAAAATGAACGATGCTGCACAAATCGTAGTGCACAATGGAAGTAATTTGACAGAGAACAATCAAAATGGATCAATTGAGATTAGTTATGGTGGAAATGCAGAAGGTAACTATACATTAATCGCCCAAGATTTGTCAGGAGGTGCTATTAATTATGGTCCTCGAACTACTTATTATTCAGAGCATGATCTCTCAGGTGGATACGTTTATGATATAACAAAATTAGGCACACAAGTAGAATTTGATTTGTTAGCAACAGCTTCTGCGCAATTCCCTAATTTCCCTGGTAACGATTCAACGGTGGCGACTCAAAAATTCAGTAATTATTATAGTTATGATGATGGTTCTGCTGAGGCCGCTTATGGTCCAACAGGCGCACAAGCGCGTTTAGCAATTAAGTACACCGCCTATGAATCAGACTCGTTAATAGGGATGAATATGCATTTTGTACCTTCCGTAAATGATGTGTCTAATAACTTGTTTCTGTTAACTGTATGGGATGATAATGGTGGAATTCCTGGATCAGTTTTATATCAGGACGAATCATTTTTCCCAAGGCAACCGATCTATTCAACAGACCAGAATGGATTTGTTACGTATTATTTTAAGGATACAATGAAGGTGGCTGTTGGTCAAACCTTTTTTGTTGGATGGAAACAATTTGATGCTGAAAGATTAAATATTGGTTTAGATCGAAATTTAGACAATAAAACGAAAACATACTACAGCATCAATAATGGTGTAAATTGGTCAACTTCGAATTTTGATGGTTCAGTAATGATACGTCCAATTTTCTCGACATCCGTTGATGCAGAATTGGAAGTGCCATCAATTGTGAATGAAGAAGTTTCTGTATCAATTTATCCAAATCCAACTAGTAGCATTGTAACTATTGATGTAAGTGGTGCAAATTATGAAGGCGCAGATTTATATTCAACTGATGGCCGCCTAATTAATTCTGCTGAAGAAACAAAAATAGATATGTCGTCATTGCCAAACGGTATTTATTTCATTCGTTTGAAAGGTCTAAACACAAAGGCTTACAAAGTAATTAAGAATTAATGAGTGACGAGATTGAAGAAGTAGAAGGGGACGAAGAAGAGTTATTTGAACATTATCGCCTAAAAGCAGATCCAGGTCAAGAAGTAATTCGAATTGACAAGTTCTTAATGGATCGATTGCCAAATACTTCTAGAAATAAAATTCAAGATGCTGCTAAAAATGGCAATGTCTTGGTGAATGAAAAGGCAGTAAAGCAGAATTATAGAATAAAACCAGGGGATGAGGTTTCTATCGTGATGCCTTACCCTGTAAGAGAAATCGAACTTATTCCTCAAGATATTCCGATTGATATTGTTTATGAAGATGAGGACTTAGTGGTTGTTTCTAAACCATCGAATATGGTTGTTCATCCAGGTTATGGAAATTATACCGGAACACTTGTAAATGCGCTTGTTTTTCATTTCGACAAGCTTCCGCAGCGTCAACATGATTATTTTGGCCGACCGGGTTTGGTTCATCGACTAGATAAGAACACAACTGGCATTATGGTTATTGCAAAGACAGAATCCGCACTTACTTATTTAGCTAAACAATTTTTTGATCGGACTTCGGAAAGAAGATACCATGCGCTCGTATGGGGTGATGTAAAAGAATCTGGCACTGTTACAGGTCATATTGGAAGGTCATTACGAAACAGAAAAGTTATGGCCGTTTTTCCAGAGGGAGATTATGGTAAACATGCAGTTACTCACTACAAAGTACTCGAACGATTTGGATTAGTTACTTTGATTGAATGTAAATTGGAAACCGGAAGAACGCATCAAATTCGTGCGCATATGAAATCGATTGGGCACCCATTGTTTAATGACAATGAATATGGAGGAGATACGATTGTAAGAGGTACAACAAGTGCGATGTATAAGAAGTTTATTGAAAATTGTTTCGCTTTGATTCCTGGTCAGGCATTACATGCAAAAACGCTTGGTTTTACACATCCAGTGACTAAAGAATTTATGCAGTTTGATTCTGAACTTCCTGAAGGCTTTAAAGTGATTTTGGATAAGTGGAAATCTTATACTTCGAATGCAGAAATCGAGGACTAGTTAATAATTTAACACAATTAATTTTCATATCATTTGTGAGTCACAAGTTTTGATTATTTTTACATTTCAACATTTTTTAGAATTATAAATATTATTGATTGTTGGGAATATTAAGAAATTATTAGTTTCTTCGCTTCTGATTTTCAAATTGAAAAATAGCTCTATGTATAAAAAAATTGCTCTTTCCCTAGCTTTTACAGCGGTTACGCTTGTTTATTTCGCGCAAAGCAAAATAGTTCTTGAAGCTGAATCGTACTTTATATCAGAGAAATACTGTGAAGCTGCAGACAAATGCAGTCAAGCGTATTCAAAATTATCTCGAAAAGGTAATATGGCCAAGAAGCAAAAGGCTGGAATGGCCTATAAAACTGCCGAGTGTTATCGTTTTACAG
>JBIIKG010000134.1:0-8024 GCA_044233275.1 Crocinitomicaceae bacterium
TAAAATGATATAACAATAAAAAGTAAAAAAGGAGCTTTACGATGAAAACGTCCAATTAAATTATCTAAAGAAAGTACTGCCAATATCAGAATCCCAAGAACCGGAAGAAAAAGAAATCTTTCTCCTAAAACACAAAAAATTAAAAAAATAAAATTTGAAGTTGCAATAAAAGTGCTTATAAAGACCAGTGATCCAAAACCAAGAATAGATCGTTTTAAAATACCATAAATCAATAGTCCAAATAAAGAAATCAGAAATATCAACCCAATTAATGCTTGAAAATTACTTAAATCAACTATTGGAAAAGCATTTATAGAGTAATCCCAACTCAAGGTGGTTGGGAAAATGCTTAATTCAATATACTTAAGGAAAACAACAAGATTTGTAGCGAATGATTCAATAGCAGAATTGGCCAAAACAAGATTATTTGCAACTGGGTCAATATCATCTGCAATTAAAACATCTGATAAAATAGCTGATCTAAGAAAAATATAAATTAAAGCTGGTAAAATTATCGGTAAGGATTTCAAAAATGTTTCCTTAAATGTTGACTTTTCAAAAAACCAGAGAATTGCTGGAAACAAAATAATTGCAGGCGCTGCAGTCTCTTTTGACAACAGAGCGAAAAAGTATAAAACCAAACTGATTATTAAAATCTTTGTTTTTTTATTCCTGAGATATTTAATGAAAAGATGAAGAGAGAGAAATAAAAACAGTGCACAAAGAAGCTCATCTCTACTTTTGACATTAGCAACTACCTCAGTATGAATTGGATGAACCATAAATAATGCTGTTATTCCAAAAGCCAATCTAATTTTTGATTCTCCAAACAATTGAAGTAAAAGTTTAAACAAAATCAACACTGTTAGTGCATATAAAATTACTTGAATCAAATGAGAAAAAACTGGATCAGCATCAAACATGGATCTCTCAATTGCAAATGTAGTAAGCGTTAAAGGACGATATGCCATATCTTCACGTCCATCATAACCATGCAAATAACTATGCGAAAAAATTTCAGGAATAGCGGAAATTCCTTCTTTTGTTTGAATATTATTTGAAACAACAATCATGTCGTCAATTACATATTCGTGATTTAAAGTGTTTACATAAAGTAAAAATGAAGGTAATAACCAGAACCACCAGGTTTTACTCAATTCTAAAATGTACTTAATCATTTCCCAAACGCAAATGGCAATAGATCTAATGCCGAATTAAACACAAGAACTCGATTATTTTGACTGATTAAAATTGTGCGAAAAGCTTTTAACTGTCTATTCTCTGTTTCAATCATCACTTGACGACAACCACCGCATGGAGTCAATAAATTCTCTTTTGGTAATAAATCACCTTTTGCTACAATACAAATTGTGTCCACTTTTACATTCGGATAATTTGCTCCAGCATAAAATAAGGCAACTCGTTCAGCGCAAAGTCCGGATGGATAAGCAACATTCTCTTGGTTGTTCCCTTCTATAATTAATCCATTTTCCAATAAAACAGCCGCTCCAACTTGGAATTTACTATACGGAGCATAAGCACGGCTACATGCTTCAAATGCTTTATCGACAAGCACTCTGTCCGATTCATTTAATTCTTTCCAATTGTCTAATAATTGATAATCTATCGTGTGTCTGTAATTCATCTGATTTATTTGAATACCAAATGTAAAAAAAAGCAAGTAATAAGTTAGACAAACTTGAATAAACGAACTAATCCAACATTTGTTTGCACAATGAATGATTCTCACTAATTTTGCAACCTTATGAATCAATACAAAAAAGTCGCATTTTACACGCTCGGTTGTAAGCTTAATTTTTCTGAAACGTCTACCATTTCGAGACTTTTTGAAGATTCAGGCTATGCGAAGGTTGATTTTGAAGAAACACCTGATATTTATGTGGTGAATACTTGCTCTGTAACAGAAAATGCCGATAAAAAATGTAAGCAATTAGTAAAGCGGGCTCTTAAAATAAATCCAAATGCTTTTGTCGCTATAATTGGCTGTTACGCACAGTTAAAGCCTACAGAAATTGCACAAATTCCTGGAGTTGATATTGTTTTGGGGGCGAATGAAAAATTCAATTTAATTGAACACATTGAAAAGTTAGAATCAAAGCCAATTGAAACGGTTGTTTCCTTTGAATCTATTAAAAATACCAAAGATTTTATTCCTTCTTTTTCATACGGCGATCGCACTCGTTCATTTTTGAAAGTGCAAGATGGCTGTGATTACTTTTGTACGTTTTGTACAATTCCACTTGCACGCGGAAATAGTCGCAATGCAACAATTGATGAAACGATCGGAGAAGCGAAAAAAATTGCAGAAACAGACGTCAAAGAAGTCGTCTTAACAGGTGTAAATATTGGAGATTTTGGTCAAGGAGGAAACGAAAATCTATTCGGTTTAATTCAGGAATTGGACAAAGTAGAAGGAATCGATCGATTTCGGATTTCATCAATAGAGCCGAATTTATTGAGTAATGAGATTATACAATTCTGTTTGGCTGAATCTAAACGCTTTGTACCTCATTTCCATGTCCCGTTGCAATCTGGCAATAATCGTTTACTAAAGGCTATGCGTCGCAAATATTTGCGTGAATTGTATGCCGAACGAGTTGCTCATATCAAATCTTTGCGACCGGATGCTTGTATAGGCGTAGATGTTATCGTTGGCTTTCCTGGTGAAACCAATGAAGAATTCATGGATACCATCGATTTCCTTAAAGACATTGATATTTCATATTTACACGTTTTTACCTATTCTGAGCGGGCGAACACAACAGCTGTCAAACTTGGCGATGCTGTCCCGATGAATGTGCGAAAGGAAAGAAGTAAAATGCTGCACATCCTATCTGACAAAAAGAAACGTTCGTTTTATGAACAAAATATCGGCTCTACCCGCACTGTTTTATTCGAAAATGAAGAGGATACAGGAATCATGTATGGTTTTACAGAAAATTATGTAAAAGTGAAAGCAGCTTTCGATCCTACTAAAATCAATACTTTCCAAACTACTCGTTTAACAGAAATTGATCGTGATGGTGTTATGAAATGTGAGTTTGAAATATAAGATTCCAATAAAATATTCTTTAGTTTCATTTAATAATTGCTACATTAAAAAATTAGTACATTATTTTACACCCTTCGTCATTTCTCGTTTTCCTGGAGGTCCCGGCAACGGTATCACTTCAAAACCCAATGATTTTAAATTTCGTTTAAATTGACCTTGAGCACAATACGTTACAAGAATTCCACCTGGTTTTAATCCCTTGTACATTTTTTCAAGAATAGGAATCTCCCACATGTTTGCTTGGGCTCTTGGACCAAAGGCATCGTAAAAAATTATGTCAAACTCATTTTCCGGCATGCAAAATTCTTCAATTTTAGAATGGATTTTAGTAAAATCAAAATTGTGATTGATAGTAATTTTCTCATTCCAATTAGCTTGGTGCATTTGCTGAAAATCAGCTGAATGCTCCACTCCTACCATATCAACAAAATTGATTACTTCAATATGTTCAGTTGAAACGGGGAAGGCCTCGATTCCAATATAAGAAATTTGTTTTGTCCTTTTTTTAGCTTCAATCGAGGTGAGTAGCGCGTTCAACCCAGTTCCAAACCCCATTTCAAAAACGGAAATTTGATTTGATTTAATGGCATTTAAACCATTTTCAATAAAAACGTGCATCGCTTCCTGCAAAGCTCCATGATCAGAGTGATAATTTTCATCCAGTTCAGGAATATAAAGCGTACTTGATCCATCAGCGGTAATTTTAATCTCTCTTTTCATGCTGCAAATTTAGTTTGTTTTGGTATTAACAATTGTTGAAAACCTTTTTTAATATCTTTTCTCAATTTAATCGTTAACAAAGAAATCAATACGGCAATTGATTCCTTATATTTGTTGAATGGAGAATACACCCGAAAATAGTCGAAAGCCAGCTGCAAGAACGAAAGTTGCTCCTGTACTTTTAAATGAATTAGGAAAAATACCACCTCAGGCGGTTGATCTTGAACAGGCTGTTCTTGGTGCAATGATGTTGGAAAAAAATGCAGTGACTGATATCATTGATATTTTAAAGCCACAGAGTTTTTATGATCCTAAACACCAATTTATTTACGGTGTAATCCGCGAATTATTTGGAAGCTCGAGTCCTATTGATCTTTTAACTGTCACCAATAAATTAAAAGAAAACGGTGAACTAGAAGCTGCTGGAGGCGTTGCATACATCTCACAATTAACGAGTAGAGTAGCATCTTCAGCGCACGTTGAATACCATGCTCGTGTAATTTCTGAAAAACACATTAAGCGTGAATTGATCCGAATGGGAAGCGAAGTGATTCGCGAAGCATTTGATGACACAAAAGATACATTTGACGTATTAAACAAAGCAGAAAGTGACCTTTTCCAGATTGCAGAAAACAATATGGGAAAACACGTTGATGTGATGCAAAATGTGGTACGTCAAGCAATTGAAGAAATTGAAAAAGCATCGAGAAATTCAGATGGTATCTCAGGTGTACCAACAGGTTTTCATTCCTTGGATAAATTGACTTCAGGATGGCAAAAATCGGATATGATTGTTATTGCCGCTCGACCTGCCATGGGAAAAACAGCCTTTGTTCTTTCGATGGCTAGAAATACTGCAGTGGATTATAACATGGGCGTTGCAGTATTCTCTTTAGAGATGTCCTCCGTTCAACTTGTAAAACGTTTGATAGCTGGAGAAGCACGAATCAGTGCTGAAAAACTTAGAAAAGGAGATTTAAAAGATCACGAATTTCAGCAATTACATACACGAATAGCAAAATTAGCAACTGCGCCAATCTATATTGACGATACTCCAGGAATCAGTGTTTTCGACTTGCGTGCGAAGTGCCGTCGTTTGAAAATGCAATACGATATTCAATTGGTAATCATCGATTACTTGCAGTTAATGACTGCTGGTGGATCAAAAGGTAGTGGAAATCGTGAACAAGAAATTTCAACAATTTCGCGATCAATCAAGGAGATTGCGAAAGAATTAAATATTCCAATTATTGCTTTGTCTCAGTTGAGTCGTTCGGTAGAAACACGCGGAGGTGATAAACGACCAGTATTATCTGACTTGCGTGAATCAGGTGCTATTGAGCAAGATGCGGATATCGTTTCGTTCATTTATCGTCCAGAATACTACGGACTTTTACAAGATGACGATGGAAATTCAAATGCTGGAGTTGGAGAAATAATTGTTGCTAAGCATAGAAATGGTGCTTTAGATAAAGTGCGTTTACGTTTTGTTGGTGAATATGCTCGTTTTGAGAATATTGACAATTACAGTGAAGATGAAAATGTTCCTACCCAATCAAATCTAAATGCGAATATGGGTTTTGAAGAGGAGACTCCGCAGAGCTACACAATCAAAAGTAAAATGAATAATTTTGATGACAATGAAACAGATTTCAATAAGTCAATGGATGAGGACACTCCATTTTAATAATCATTTGGAGAGGTATTTGTTAGAGCCTAGAAAAAATAATTTATGCTAAAAATCATTTTCTTTTTCTTTTTGTTGACCAGTGGAATTTCGCGTGCGACGCAAATTCTAGTTCCGATGGACGAGTCGCAAAACAATCACCTAAAAGCATACGGTATTGCATTTTGGACATTGGAAAATGAAGTAGTGATTGAATGGTTGCTAAATTACCGCGGTGGTTCATTTCTTATGCCTCATTTGCGTTCCATCGAAGAAGAATTAATCATTCGCGGAGTTAAATATGAAATCCTTGCTGACGGTCAAGTAAATTCTATTCGCAGTCAAATTTCGAATCCAGAAGTGAACATGGAAATTGTTCAATTGGAAAAAGCACCAAAAGTTGCTGTTTATACTCCTGGAACCGCGCAACCGTGGGATGATGCAGTGACGATGGTTCTTGAATACGCTGAAATTCCCTATGATAAAATTTATGACTCAGCGATTGTGATGGGCGTTTTACCAAAATACGATTGGTTACATTTACACCATGAAGATTTTACTGGACAATACGGGAAATTTTACTCCGCTTATCGAGGATATCCTTGGTATCAGCAACAAGTAAAAGATGCTGAAGCCAGTGCAAAAATGCTAGGATTCGAAAAAGTTTCTGAACTCAAATTGGCTGTTGCGTCAAACCTAAAGAACTTTGTAATTGGTGGCGGATTCTTATTTACGATGTGCAGTGGAACAGACAGTTTTGACATTGGTTTAGCCGCTCATAATACTGATATTTGTGAACAAATGTTTGATGGCGATGGAAGTGATCCAAAATGTCAAGAAAAACTTGATTTTGAAAACACCTTAGCTTTTGAAGATTTTAAATTGGAAAGAGATCCAATGGTATATGAATATTCGAATATTGATGGCACGGATCTGCATAAAACGAATCGTTTGACCGAAAACACAGATAAATTTACGCTTTTCGAATTCTCTGCAAAATGGGATGTTGTGCCAACGATGCTTACCCAATGTCACACTGACGTGATTGACGGATTCATGGGACAAACTACCGATTTTCGGAAAGATTTAATCAAACCGAATGTTCTCATATTAGGTGAAAATAAATTAATTGGAACAGCTCGTTATATTCATGGTGAATTTGGTCAAGGAACTTGGACATTCTATGGTGGTCATGATCCTGAAGATTACGAGCATCGTGTTGGTGATCCTCATACAGACTTGAATCTACACCCTAATTCTCCAGGCTATCGTTTAATATTGAATAATATTTTGTTTCCTGCGGCCAAAAAGAAGAAACGAAAAACTTAAACAAATAGAATCTTAAGTCTGGATTTAATGTGAATCGATTTTTCGTGTTAAAGTAAAATTCTTAAAAAAAAATTGATAAAAAAAACGACCAGTATAAATACCAGTCGTTTTCATTTAATTTATATCAATTATTGATTAAACATCAATCTTCGCATACTTTGCATTTTTCTCAATAAATTCTCTTCGAGGTGGAACATCATCCCCCATCAACATTGAGAATATTTGATCGCATTCAGCTGCGTTATCAATTGTTACTTGACGTAATGTACGGCTTTCAGGATTCATTGTAGTTTCCCAAAGTTGTTCCGCGTTCATTTCTCCAAGACCTTTGTATCGTTGAACGTTTACAGAAGATTCACTACCACCACCTTTCAACTCTTGAATCAACATATCACGTTGATCCTCGTTCCATGCATATTGTGACTTACCACCTTTTTTGACTTGGTACAATGGAGGTGTTGCAATATAGATATATCCATTCTCAATCAATTCTTTCATATAACGGAAGAAGAAAGTAAGAATAAGTGTTTCGATATGTGAACCATCGACATCGGCATCACACATGATGATTATCTTGTGGTAACGCAATTTTTCAAGGTTTAACGCTTTCGAATCCTCTTCTGTACCAATACGAACTCCTAATGCCGTATAGATATTCTTGATTTCTTCATTCTCTAAAATCTTGTGCTGCATTGCCTTTTCAACGTTCAAAATCTTACCTCTCAATGGCATGATTGCTTGAAAATGACGGTCACGACCTTGCTTCGCTGTTCCACCCGCCGAATCTCCCTCGACAAAGTAAATCTCACATTGAGCAGGATCTTTTTCGGAACAGTCAGCCAATTTACCTGGTAAACCAGAACCTGAAAGCACATTCTTACGCTGAACCATTTCACGTGCCTTACGAGCTGCGTGACGAGCACGAGCTGCAAGAACAACTTTTTCAACAATTAATTTTGCTTCAGCTGGATGTTCTTCTAAATAAATAGCCAACATCTCCGAAACCGCTTGAGAAACAGGAGCAGTAACTTCTCTATTTCCTAATTTTGTTTTAGTTTGACCTTCAAATTGAGGCTCTTGTACTTTAACAGAAAGAACAGCTGTCAAACCTTCACGGAAATCATCACCATCGATTTCAATTTTTTCTTTTGCAAGAATGCCTGAATCCGTAGCGTATTTCTTAAGTGTATTTGTTAAGCCTCTTCTAAAACCAGACAAGTGAGTACCACCTTCATG
>JBIIKG010000135.1:0-7922 GCA_044233275.1 Crocinitomicaceae bacterium
TTTCTAAGTTTCCTTTGAATCCAAATGAGAATTAAAAATAACAATTAGTAATTACGATAAATGTCATTTACAGCACCACTTGCCGAGCGCATGCGTCCAACAACATTGGATGAATATATCGGTCAAGATCATTTACTTAAGCCCGGAGCATCAATGCGAAGAGCATTGGATTCAGGAATGATACCTTCTATGATTTTTTGGGGACCTCCAGGTGTTGGAAAAACAACTTTAGCGCAATTAATTGCAGGACATCTAAAGCGCCCATTTTATACTTTATCCGCTATTTCGTCTGGAGTAAAAGATGTGCGTGATATCATTCAACGCGTTGAACAAGGTGGAATGTTTCAAACATCAGGAACAATCCTTTTTATTGATGAAATACACCGTTTCTCTAAGGCACAACAAGATTCATTGCTCGGTGCAGTGGAAAAAGGCATTATCACATTAATTGGTGCAACGACTGAGAATCCTTCTTTTGAAGTTATATCAGCACTTCTATCCCGTTGTCAAGTTTATACGCTTGTTTCTCATACCAAAGAAGATTTATTGAATTTGCTGAATCGTGCAATCGTGAATGATTCTGTATTATCAAAGAAGAAAATTAAACTAAGTGAAACAAATGCACTTTTGGCTATTTCAGGTGGTGATGCTCGTAAATTATTGAATATTTTTGAAATTATCATTGGGACCTTCGGTGACCAACAGAAAATAGAAATCACAAATGAATTAGTACTTTCTTCAGCGCAACAGAGTTTGGCGATGTATGACAAAGATGGTGAACAGCATTACGATATTATTTCTGCTTTCATCAAATCAATTCGTGGAAGTGATCCAAACGCTGCAGTATATTGGTTAGCAAGAATGGTTGAAGGAGGAGAAGATCCAAAATTCATTGCTAGGAGATTGTTAATTTCAGCTTCAGAAGACATTGGTTTAGCTAATCCAAATGCATTATTGATGGCAAATAATTGTTTTCAAGCTATTCAATCAGTTGGCTGGCCTGAATCACGCATTATTCTTGCGCAATGTACCATTTATCTTGCTTCGTCACCAAAAGGAAATGGCGCATACATGGCTATTAACCGTGCACAAGAAGAAGTAAAACGAAGTGGAAATTTAGGAGTACCACTCCCCTTGCGCAATGCTCCAACCAAACTTATGGACGATTTGGGTTACGGGAAAGGATACCTATATTCACATGATCATCCAGGGAATTTTGCGGAACAAGAATTTTTACCATCCGAAATTCAAGGCACATCCTTTTTCCAAGCTGGAAGTAGCAAGCGTGAGCAAGAAGTTCAGGAATTCATTCACCATTTATGGGGTACTAAATACGATTGATGGGTTCAAAACTAGCATATTACATTTTTGTCCTTCCACTTTCGCATTTGCCATTGTGGTGCTTGTACCGTTTTGCTGATTTCTTTTATATCCTCTTAATCACTGTTTTTCCATACAGAAAAACTGTCATAGAAATCAACTTAAAACGTTCTTTTCCGGATACATCCCCAAAAGAAATCAAGCTCTTACGCAATGTATTTTATCGACATTTTGCTGATATATTAGTTGAAGGAATTAAGAATTTAAGTATTAGTAAGGAAGAATTATTGAGGCGATTTAAAGTAAATAATCCTGAGATAATGGATGAACTTTTCGCTCAAAACAAAAGTGTTATTCTAGTTTCGGGACATTACAACAACTGGGAATGGCTTATCACTGCGCAAAATTGTCTATTCCAGCACCAAGCAATGGGAATTGGAATGCCAATGACTAGTAAATTCTGGGATAAGAAAGTAAATGAACGACGTTCTCGCTTCGGAATGAAAGTCGTACATGCGAAAAATTTCAAAGACGAAATTAAGAAATTCACACAAAAGCCGGTAGCAATATTAACACTTGGTGATCAATCCCCAGGAGATGCTCGCAAAAGTTACTGGATGGAATTTTTGCATCAGCAAACAGCTGTTTTATTTGGAACGGAACAAATGGCGCATTCAAATGATTTTGCTGTCGTATTTTTTATTAACCGAAAAGTAAAACGCGGTTATTACGTAATGCAGTTGAGTTTAATCACAGATAATCCTTCGTCTTTTGAATGGGGCGAAATAACAGAAAAACATACACACTTATTGGAAAAGGAGATTATAACTAATCCAGCTTTTTGGGTTTGGTCACACAAACGATGGAAACGAGAAGTCCCAAGTGACTTAAAACAACTTAAGAAAGAACAACATGATAAATTCAATGCGACTTTTAAGTCTTAGTTTCTTCGTTTTGAGCTATCTCTCTGCTCAATCCCAAGAAAGCAAGTATCAAAAAAAGAATGCGCGAGATTCAGTGATTTTGCATTATTCCACTTTAAATTGTAATTCAAGAAGCTTAATCGTGAAAGACAATGTGCTTTATACTGCGAATTCTAATGGAGCATTGTATGCTTACGATTTGAGCGAAGGAAAATCGACGAACTTAATGGAAAACAAAAAGTTTGAAGAAATGCGCGACATCGAATTTGTTGGGGACACTCTTTATGGAATGCAAAGTGGTTCATACGGCGTATTAGCGCGATTGGTCGATGCAAAATTTGAATCTTACATTGTTGCTCGAAAAAATATTTGGTACAAAGTTTTTTTAGACGGAATGGATTTCTACAACAAGACTGGTTTTATAATGGGAGATCCTGTTGAGGGATTTTTCACCCTTACTTATTCTCAGGATGGTGGTAAAAATTGGATGCCATGTGAAGGAAAAGTAGCCGCGAATAAAGGTGAAGCTGGATTTGCCGCAAGTGGAACAAATGTTCAAGTATTAAATGATAGTACGTTCATCTTTGTTTCAGGAGGCTTAAAAAGTCGTTTTTTTAAATCAACTGACAAAGGAAAGACGTGGGTTTACACTTCACTTCCATATTTAACAAATGAATCAAGTGGTGGATTTTCCATTCACATGCTTAATGAAAAAGAAGGCGTTATTGTAGGGGGAGATTGGGCAAATCCAGATATGAATTTAAATACAGCTTTCTTTACAAATGACGGTGGTGAATTTTGGGAAAACGCTGAAAAACAACCAAGGGGTTATCGCTCATGTGTGATTGAAGCAAAAAACGCGATGTACGCTGCAGGTACGAACGGCATTGACATTTCATTTGATAAAGGTGAAACATGGATTCCTTTTGCCGATGGCAATTATTTGGCACTTACAGCCGATGATAAACATTTGTATGCGAGTATGTTGAAGGGAAGAGTTAGGGTTTTTGAATTAGTCTTGAGGCGTTAGGCTTGAGGCATTAGAAATTAGAGCTAGAAGTTAGAGATAGAAGTTAGAGATAGAAGTTAGAGCTAGAAGCTAGGGATTAGAGAATTGAGCCGACCGAGTGTTCAGCCGCGGCTGAACGTATCGAGGTTGGCGAAACAGAATACTTATGATTATAGAGAAGGTATACGAAAAGGTGCAAAAGCAATTTGAGGAGGATACGACTGGACATGATTGGCATCATATTCAACGAGTGGTGGATGTTGCTCTTTATATTCAGGAAAGAGAAGGTGGTGATCGTGAAATAGTTGAATTAGCTGCACTTTTACATGATATTTCTGACCATAAATTGAATGGTGGGAAATTGAATCACGGTGGTGAAGTGGCAACAGTAATATTGAATGAATTGGGATTTCCATCTCATAAAACGCAATTAATCGCATCAATTGTCGATGGAGTTTCATACAAAGGCGCCGGTGTTGCTGATAAAATGGATTCTATTGAAGGGAAAATTGTTCAGGATGCTGATCGATTAGATGCTATCGGAGCAATTGGTATTGCCAGAGCATTTGCATATGGTGGACATAAAAATCGTCCTATATACATACCTGAAAGTGACCCTGAAATACATGATTCTTTTGAAACTTATGCTAATTCAAAAAGCCACACAATTAATCATTTTTACGAAAAATTATTACTTTTAAAAGATAGACTTCACACAAACACTGCAAAATCCATCGGTCAGCAACGACATAATTTTATGGTGCAGTATTTAGATCAGTTTTACAACGAATGGAATACAAAAATTAAACAAACGCATGAATGATCATTACGCTTTAGGAATTGATATTGGTGGTACTTCCACTGAGTACGGATTGGTATCTCAGGATGGAGACATAATTTACGAAAAAGATGTTCCCACGAAAGATTTTCCAGAACCACAACATTTAATTGACGCTATTCACGATGATTTATTGAAAGAAGGATACATTGACACTATTCTAGGGATTGGTATTGGTGCCCCGAATGGAAACTATTTCACGGGACATATCGAGTACGCTCCAAATTTACTTTGGAAAGGAATCATTCCATTAGCTGAAATGTTTGAAGCAAAATTCCACAAACCAACGATTCTAACAAATGATGCAAATGCCGCAGCTATGGGGGAAATGATCTTCGGAAATGCGCGCGACTTAAAGGATTTTGTATCCATTACTCTAGGCACTGGCGTTGGTAGCGGAGTTGTCGTAAATGGTGAAATGGTTTATGGTCACGATGGATTTGCTGGTGAATATGGCCATATTAGAATCATTCCAAACGGTCGTTTATGCGGTTGTACGCGCAGAGGTTGTTTAGAAACTTACTGCTCCTCAACAGGCGTTGTGAGAAGTATAAGCGAATTAGATTCTGAAAACAAGTCAATATCTGCCTTGCTACAAATGGAGAAACCAAGCGCAAAAGATGTATTTGACTGGGCAGATCGTGGTGATTTATTTGCAAAAGAAATTGTAGAATTTACTGCTGAAACTTTGGGCTCTGCCCTAGCAGATTATGCTTGTTTCTCAAGTCCGAAAGCCTATGTCTTATTCGGTGGAATTGCGCAACATGGAGGTGATTTTGCAACGAAGGTTAAGCACTATATGGAAGAAAATTTGTTGATTATTTTCAAAGACAAAATTGAAATCCGTGTTTCTTACCTGCACGATAAAAATGCAGCTGTGCTTGGCTCTGCAGCGCAATTATTCTGGAATGCTCTAAAAAAATAACATGATAAAAAATCTAACGATTTTATCCTTCGTCTTTGGTACATTAACCCTAATTGCACAAAATACTTCTGTTGATCAACTTTCGAAAGCACAAGAAATTCGCAAGAAATACATCGGAGGAGATGTTCCAACAGGACAGTATGCCGCTTCAAAAAGTTTATATGTCGATCCATTTATAGGGACCGGTGGTCACGGCCACACCTTCCCAGGTGCTACTGCCCCATTTGGAATGATGCAGTTGAGTCCAGATACTCGCTATGAAGGTTGGGACGGTTGTGGAGGATATCACTATTCAGATTCTGTCATTTATGGTTTTAGTCACACGCATTTGAGTGGAACGGGCGTACCTGATTACTGTGATTTATTATTGGTTCCTCAAAGTGGAACCCCAAAAACAACTCCTGGTTACAAAGATCCAAAAGGATATGGTGATTTCTTTTCACATGAACAAGAAAATGCCTCACCTGGATTTTATGAAGTTAAACTGTTGAATCAGCAGATAAACGTGCGATTAACAACAAGTAAACGAGCAGGAATGCATGAATACACATTTCTTAACAAAAAAGGAAAGAAATTCATCTTAATTGATTTGGACCACCGCGACCGTTTACTTTCTCAAGGAATGAAAATTCATTCAAAGCAAACGATTTCTGGGCACCGTGTTTCTGAAGAATGGGCATCAAATCAGCATTTTTACTTTCAGTTAGAATTATCCGTTCCATTTGAAAAATCACGCATCGTAGATAAAGATGGTCAACATAAATTGTTATTGACTTTCCCTTCTGAAACTGAAAAAATACTAGTAAAAGTCGGAATGTCAGCTGTTAGTGAGGACGGAGCAAAAAACAATTTAATAACGGAAATTACAGATTGGGATTTTAATGCGCTTCGTGCCCAAACTGTTAAAGCATGGGATATCGAATTAGGGAAAATTGATTTTCAGTCGGCTGATAAGAAAACGATGATTAATTTCTATTCAGCTTTATACCATACGTTTATCCAACCGAATATTTTCAACGATGTATCAGGAGAATATCGTGGTAGAGATAATAAAATCCATAAAATATCAGATGGAGAAGAACAATATACCGTTTTTTCTTTGTGGGATACGTATAGAGCAACTCATCCTTTGTACACTTTAATACAGCAAAAAAGAACAAACAGTTTCATTCATACATTCTTGCGTCAATATGACCAAGGCGGTGATTTACCTGTCTGGGAATTAGCTGGAAATGAAACTGAATGTATGATTGGTTATCACAGCGCTTCAGTTATTGCTGATGCCTATAACAAAGGTATCCGTGATTTTGATGCCGAAAAGGCCTTGAATGCGATGGTAGCTACTTCCAATTTTGATGAATTAGGTAAACGATTTTTCCGAAACAATGGATTTATCAGTTCTGGTGATGAACCTGAATCCGTATCCAAGACCTTGGAATATGCTTATGATGATTTTTGTATCGCGAAGATGGCGACAGACCTGGGAAATATGGATGTTTACCAAAAATATTACAAAAGCGCCTTGAATTTCATCAATGTTCATGATCCAAAAACTGGATTTATGCGTGCAAGACGAAATGGTTTGTGGTATTCGCCATTCGATCCTTCTGAAGTGAATTTCAATTACACAGAAGCAAATAGCTGGCAATATTCCTTGTATGCGCCTCATGCAATTGATGTGCTAAGTGAAATGATGGGGGGAAAAGATTCGCTGGAACATTGGTTAGATCGTTTGTTCACGACTGAAATGGAGCTTTCAGGCAGGCATCAAGTTGATATTACTGGACTAATCGGGCAATACGCACATGGAAATGAACCATCTCATCACATGGCCTATCTTTACAACTACACGAATGCATCGCATAAAACTTCGAAATACGTTGATCAAATCTTTAAAGAAATGTACAATAACACACCAGATGGTTTATCCGGAAACGAGGACTGTGGACAAATGTCAGCTTGGTATGTTTTGAGTTCAATGGGACTTTATCAAGTAACACCCGGGCATGCTTGGTACGATTTCGGTCGACCTTTGATGAATGAAGTGAAACTTCACTTAGAAAACGGTAAAAATTTAAAAATCAGAGTATTGAATAACAATTCTGAGAACATGTATATTCAATCTATTACTTGGAATGGTAAACCTTGGTTAATGAATGAAATCGCTCATTCTACTATTTGGGAAGGTGGAGAATTGGTTTTTACAATGGGCGCCAAACCATCTACTGAGAAAAGGACTTGCAGCTATAGTGCAATGGCAAAAACTAATTTGATTCAATTTTCTTTTGTCCCGTCACCTTATTTCACCAACGAACAAAGGATTTTTGAAGAAACGGTAGATGTTCAACTTGATCACTTGAAAGCATTTAATCATGAAGAAATATCACTTCAATACCGCTTTTTAACAGATACGACAAAAGTATTCACATACTCAAAACCGATTTCTTTAGATAAAACTACGGTAATCGAGGCGCGACAAGTAAATGCAGTAGGTCCAGCATTTGATGGTGCAATGCCGAGTGTTACGGTTAACTTTAGCCCGTGGGTAAAAGCAGAATTTATCAAACGTGACAAAAACGTAAGTCTTGAATTGAAAAGCACTTATTCTCCGCAATATGCTTCTGCTGGACCAGCAACATTAATTGATGGTGTGCATGGAACAAAAGAATTCAGAACAGGTGATTGGCAAGGATATAATGCGCAGGATTTGGTGACAGAAGTAAAATTCACAGAACCAAGAATACTTAAAGAAGTCGGAATTTCTTGTCTGCAGGATATGAAATCATGGATCTTCTACCCTTCTTCTATTGAAATTGAAATTTCGTATGATGGAGTTGTATTCGAGAAATTACCTACAATTTTAAGCAACAAACCATACGTCTCAAATGCACCTTCACCAGAGAGTAT
>JBIIKG010000136.1:0-7812 GCA_044233275.1 Crocinitomicaceae bacterium
CCTTTTTTACTTTTTATTGTTATATCATTTTATTTCGTTTTTAGAACCGTAACTCGAAATCAAGATTGGAAATCAAATATGAGCATTTATGAATCTGGTGTTCAAGCGGTGCCCAATAGTGTTAAAACTCATTTCAATTTAGGTACAGAATATTTACTCCAAGGTAATTTATCAACAGACTCGCTTGTCAGAACCCAATGGTATGAAAAAGCAAAGCAATCCTTAAACACTGCCCGAACGATTTATCCAAAATATGCGAACATTTATGAAAACCTCGGATACATTTTGATTGAGCAAGGTAAATTGACTTCAAATCCAGTTCAAAAGAGAAAATTTTTTGAGGAAGGTCTCACGGTTCTTAATGTGGCGATTGATTCTTTTGATTTGAAAAAGAATTCCTTGTATATCAATAAATATTATGTTTTAGAACAGTTTTCTCTTTTAGAAAATGATTCATTGAAGAAAAATGGATTCTATCTTGAAATGCTAAAAACTGTCCAAGCGAAGGAAGAGCAGGATGCAGAAGATTTTCATCGACAAATTTATTTGCTGACCCAATTGAAATTGGAGGAAGATTTATTGAAATATGCTCAAGAAAACTCGATTAATTTTCCAGAAAAGGCTGATTTAATTTCAGAACTTGCAAAACGCTATTTTGGCACCTCGGAATTTGAAACAAGTCTGAAATACATGATGTTATACACGTATATGCGTCCAGATGATTTAAGTTCTGAATCAAACAAAGGCATGTTGTTGGAAATTTTGGGAAGAAAAAATGAAGCATTAGTGATTTACGAAGGAATTCTTAAACGCGACCCAAATCAACTTCACACAAAGCAATTATATGAAAAATTAAAGGCGCAACCTTGATTTTTCAACGAAACAATGTTATTAAACACATGGCGATTAATAGATGATTTCAGATTGAATTTCTGATTAATTCATATATTTGTCAGTCGATAAATAAATAGGAAAAAACATGGCGTTAAAAACGGCAGGCTTACCTTCAAAGTCAACTCGTAAAGAGAGTTCAGTTTCAAAACCGAAATTCTCGAAAGAAACATACATCAAGTGGTATAAAGATATGTTGCTCATTCGCAAGTTTGAGGATAAAACTGGAATGTTGTATATCCAACAAAAGTTTGGCGGATTCTGCCATCTATACATTGGTCAAGAAGCAATCGTGGTTGGAACCGCTAGTGCTTGTCGACCAGGTGATAAACACATGACAGCATATCGTGATCACGCGCATCCGATTGCATTGGGCTCAGACCCACGTAAACTTATGGCTGAATTATATGGTCGTTCAACAGGTTGTTCTAAGGGAAAAGGTGGATCAATGCACTTTTTTGACAAAGAGAAAAACTTTTTGGGTGGACATGGAATTGTAGGAGCACAAATCGCAATGGGAGCAGGTATTGGTTTCGCTGAGAAATATAATGGAACTGATAATGTTGCTTTTGTTTCAATGGGAGATGGTGCTGTTCGTCAAGGAGCTTTGCATGAAACCTTCAATATGGCAATGAATTGGAAACTTCCAGTTGTCTTTATTATTGAAAACAACAATTATGCGATGGGAACTTCAGTTGAACGTACAACGAACGTAACTGATTTGACTAAAATTGGTTTGTCATATGAAATGCCTTCCAAGGCAGTTGATGGAATGCGTCCTGAGTCAGTTCATGAAGCAATTGAAGAGGCTTGTGATCGTGCACGCCGCGGTGATGGACCAACATTATTAGATATTCGCACCTATCGTTACAAAGGACATTCAATGTCTGATCCACAAAAATATCGTTCGAAAGAAGAAGTAGCTGAATGGATGGAACAAGATCCAATCGAACACTGTCTAAAAGTCATCAAAGACAACAAGTGGTTGAATGAAAAGCAACTAGAAGAAATTAGTGACTGGGTTAAAAAGGAAGTGGATGAATCAGTTGAATTTGCTGAGAATTCTCCTTATCCAAAAGCACATGAATTGTATGAGGATGTTTATATGCAGACTGACTATCCATATATCAAAGAATATTAATCAACGAAAAAATCGATTAAGGAATAGTGAATTTATTGATCTATTTTTTGAATTTAAATAATTAAAAAACAAAGATGGCTGAAGTAATTTACATGCCCAAACTAAGTGATACAATGACGGAAGGAGTTGTAGCTGAGTGGAACAAAAAAGTGGGTGACAAAGTAGCGGCAGGCGAGTTGTTAGCTGAAATCGAAACAGATAAAGCAACAATGGAGTTTGAGTCTTTTTACGATGGTGTATTGTTGCACATCGGTGTTGAAATTGGAAAAGCGGCTCCAGTCAATTCAGTTTTGGCAATTATTGGTAAAGAGGGAGAAGATGTTGCTGCATTATTGGCATCATCAGGAAGTGCTGTTCCAGTTAAGGAGGAAGTGAAAAAAGAAACACCATCTCCAGAACCAGTTGTTGAAAAAGTTTCTCCAGTTGCTCCTGCTGCTGAAGTAACTAAGCAGGAAGCGGTTGCTGTTCAATCTAATTCATCTAATGGTCGTGTAATTGCATCGCCATTGGCTAAAAAATTGGCTGAAGATAAAGGAATAAATATTTCGGCTGTTGCGGGGACAGGTGAAGGTGGACGTATTGTTAAGCGTGATGTAGATCATTATGTGCCCTACACTCCAGCTGCTCAATCATATACTGCAGCACCAGCAGGACAAGAATCTTATACCGACGAGAATATTTCTCAAATGCGTAAGACAATTGCACGAAGATTGGCAGAGAGTAAATTTACCGCTCCACATTTCTATCTAACGTTAGATATTGATATGGATAATGCAATTGCAGCAAGAAAATCAATGAACTCTCAACAAGGCGTGAAAGTTTCTTTCAATGATATGGTAGTTAAAGCTGTTGCATTAGCATTAAGAAAACATCCAGCAATTAATAGTTCTTGGTTTGGAGATTATATCCGCAGAAATCATCACATACACGTTGGTGTCGCTGTTGCTGTTGAAGATGGATTGTTGGTTCCAGTAGTTAGATTTACAGATACGAAAGGCTTGGTTCAAATTGGTGCAGAAGTGCGTGAGTTTGCTCAAAAAGCGAAAGATAAAAAATTACAACCGAGCGATTGGGAAGGGAATACATTCACTATTTCTAATCTTGGTATGTTTGGAATTGAAGCATTTACTGCTATTGTAAATCCGCCTGATAGCTGTATCCTTGCAGTTGGTGGTATTAAAGAGGTTCCTATAGTTAAGAATGGGGCAGTAGTTCCAGGAAATGTAATGAAGGTTACTTTATCATGCGATCACCGTGTGGTTGATGGAGCAAGTGGATCGGCTTTCCTTCAAACGTTTAAATCCTATATGGAGAATCCAGTGAATATGCTTTTGTAAGTATAGTTGATATCAAAACATTAAAAAAGGAACTTCAACTGAAGTTCCTTTTTTAATGTTAAAGTAATTACTTCTTTTTACAGGTATTAATACCAAATGGTGAATATAGTGGACAGAAGCTTATAAAGCTTGTTAGTAAGAAAACTCCGGCTAAAGCCATTAATACTATACCGAGAACACCAGGAATAATGCTTGCAAAAAACAATCCTGCAATAACGGCTGCAATTATGATTCTGATTATACGATCAGCATTTCCCATATTCTTTTTCATTTCCTCATTTTTTTGTTTAACACAGTAAATCTATGCATTCTCTTATGAGTTAAATGTAACATTAGTTGCAAACTCTACTAGTCAAATTGAATAATTATTCTTTTTCGTTGAAACTCTTTCGTAAGTTCTGAATCGGATGTTGTTTTGCCTAAAAAGAAAAGGAAATAAATTGGCTTATCTATTTCTGATAATTCTAAATTCACATTTGCATCCCTGTCGAAGATTCGTTCTACTGTTACAGTTGATTTAACAAGGTTCTTGTCAATGCTAATATTTTTATCCATTCTGTACCAGTCTTTGTCTTCTTGATAAAACCAATAACAAAATCCATCTTCTGCTATAATTATATCTTTATCCACATTAAATTCATCCTCAGACATACATTTGAAAGGTATATACTGTGCTTCGAACAGAGCAGAATCTTTTGGGGTCGAATAAAAACCATTTTTAAAAGAAGCATTTAAATAAATTCCTTCGATGTTATTAAACTCAAGATTAAATGTGAATGTTCCCTGCTTCAATTTAATGATAGAATCATCGTAATTTATTGGGAAATATTTTCCGTTTTGAGTTATCCCTATTGTATAATTGGATCGTTGACCGAATGCACTCAAGGATAATGAAAAACTTAAAAATAATATTAGTCTCATTTTTTACTGTTCAGCATGCGCTTTTTTAAGCGTATTTATAAATATCTCTACTGGTTGAGCGCCTGAAATCCCAAATTTACGGTCGATTACAAAGAATGGCACCCCACGTAAACCAAGATTTTGTGCTTCTTGAATATCTTGGTTTACTTCAGATGAATATTCGTCTGAATGAAGTACTCGATAAAGTTCACTTTCTGTTAAGCTTATCTTTAAGCCAATTGATTTTAGAGAATCAAGATCAGCCATGTCAATTCCTTCAGTAAAATAGGCATGAAATAAAGCTTCTTCTGCTTCGTCTCCTTTACCAATCGTTTTCGCAAGTTGAATCAAACGATGTGCGTCAAATGAGTTTGCTACAATTGCCTTGTCGAAGTTATATGTTAACCCAACACTTTTAGCCGAAGCCACAACGTTATCATGCATAGCTTTGGATTCTTCAACTGAAATTCCTTTTGCGTCAGCCAAGTATTGATAAGCATTTACATGATTTTCCATTTTTGGAATTGATGGATCAAGCTGAAAACTTTTCCACTCAATTTCCAATTCATCTGCAAAATCAAGTTCTTTAAGTGCCAGTTCGAAATGACGTTTTCCAATATAACAGAAGGGACACATGATGTCCGACCAAATTTCAATTTTCATAAAAGATTTCTTATTTTTTCTTTACCTGTATGATTTCTTCACCTTTTGTATGAATGTAACCCCCATTTGGAGCTGCTGTCAAGATCCAAGTTTGATTTGCATTGCAGTTGATAGGTATTTGATAGGTTTAATAGTCAGGTTAAATAATTCACTACTACATTACAGTTTTCAGTGCTAAAAAATAGTGATCAATTCCCTTATTGAGATATCAATCAACTCTTTCCACCAATTTTCCAGTTGAAACGCAACAATGTTGGAGATCCCATTTGACCTTCATTTGTAATTATCATATCACCATTATCAAGGAAAGTGATTCCTTCTGGTTTATTGAATAATAAAGGATCAAGACAAACAAAATTGACAATTTTTCCAGTTTTATCAAAAATAGCCATTGAATGATCTACAGCAGAGATTACATATATTTCATCCGTCTTAGGATGAACTGAAATAGAGGAAGGCATAAATTTCAAATAATAGCTAACCGTATCATTCAGGTTGTGCGTTTCTTTTTGAGGAAGTGGTAAATTGTTCTCCAAGGCAAAAGCAATCAATTCAGAAACACGAATTTCAAATAAAGGAGAATTGTTGAGTTCCCCAGTTTCTAAACTCATTTCGTAAATTCCACGAATATCTTTAAATGCAGGTCCTTTAGCTAATCTTGATTTTGATGCAATCAATAATCGTTCATCTTTTTTATCATAACAAAGTCCTTCATTATCCCATGCTGGTAACATAAGTTTGACTGAATCCACAATAGCTGAATCGGCTGGAAATTTTATGCTAAACAAAGTAGCGTCGCTTCTAAGAATGTAGAAAGTGCTATCCACAAAAGTCAATCCTTCATAATCCCCAGCACCGCTAAATTGAATTCTGTTATTGATGGTATTATCGATAAGATTGTAGAAATAAATAATTCCATCTTCATCCTGCACACAAGCAACTTCAGATCTTGAAAAATCTGTTAATCCTGAAATTTCACGCAATTCAAAAGGTAAAGAAGCCATTTGTTCAGGTTCAGATAAGTTGAACCAACCATTCTCTTTTTGGAAAACAGGAGATTGAATGATATGGTAGCGTTCCACACCAACTTTCTGAATACTTTTTACCGTTATGAAAGATAAAATAGCCAGAACAAATGAAAAATAAAACTGTTTTTGCATAGTTTAGAAAGCAAATATAAACGAATAGTGTGTTCGATGATAAAAAATACGGTGAATTATTTCTATACAAACGAAAGTGTACTATTTTAGGGCCATCTTAAAAAGAAAGAATTGTGAGTTACTGTGCATTTTGTGAGCAATTAGATAAGGACGATTTACATAAAGTTTACCATGATACAGCATATGGTTTTCCTTTGGAAAATGATAATGAATTGTTTGGTAGGCTCATCTTAGAAATTAATCAAGCCGGTTTGTCTTGGGGACTTATGCTGAAAAAACAAGAGAACTTTCGAATAGCATTTGATGATTTTGATATTTCCAAAATTGCAGAATACACGGAAGAAAAGATTGAAGAATTATTGATGAATCCTGGTATTATTCGGAACAAATTGAAGATTAACGCTGTTATACATAATGCGAAAGAAATTATTGAATTAAAAAAAGAATTTGGTACTTTTAAAAATTGGTTGGATAACCATTATTCTTTAGAAAAATCAGATTGGATAAAACTTTTTCGAAAAAGGTTTAAATTTGTGGGAGGAGAAATTGTAAACGAATTTTTGATGAGCACTGGGTATCTAAAAGGTGCACATGTTGAAAATTGCGTAATTGGATTAAAAATAAGTACTTATAAACCTAAATGGTTGGAAAAATGAGAAATATTTTGCTAACACTTGTTGCGATAATGCAACTTTCAATTCTTTCAGCACAATTTGGTTTGTCTGGTGGACTGAATACAATTATAGCTTTTGGTGCTCCTAAACCTTATTTTGGGTTTCATATTGGTGGCGAGATTCCAAGAGATGATGCTATTACTTTTTATGGAAGACTATCATCTTATATCGGTAATGAAGACAATACCCAGGGATTAGTATTTGCAGAAGCTATTGATCCAATGACCAATCCATACCTGCAAACGGTATATTACACTAGTAAAATGAATTACACTATTTTGGAAGGTGGTACGCGCTATTACCTTGGAGATGGTTATGATTCCGGTTTTGGTTTGTATGGCGGCTCTAATTTTTCAATAATGCTGAACAGTGTTAAAAGAAAATATGGAGATTACGACCAAGTGAAATATGCTTTGCCATTAACAGAAATTCCTAAAGGGATGATTTTTAATGTTGGTGTTGGACTAACTGGAGGAGTAAAACACACCTTTGCTGGAATTGGAACCCTTTATTTCGATGTCAATTTTACTTATTTGTTATTGTCACAACCAAGTAATACAACGGCACAATCTACTAATCTTTATCGTCCATTGATTTTTAATTTTGGATTAGGTTTCAGGAGAGAATTCTATTAATCCAAGATTTTCGATCGTTCACATGAATCAAATCGTTTAAAACTTCTGGTAACGTTTGATAACGTTTAATGGACGCTTTCAATAATAATTGATCTAGATTTTCTTGATTCATCAAATTTGGTGCTTGTGCAAATTGATGTTTGAAGCACATTTTCTTTAGAATTTGGATTAAACCCTTACTCGTTTCATTTCCGTCAGGAAGTGGATAGGTAATTTGTAAGTTGGTGTAAACACTTGGATTGGGATGGTACAGAGGTAACTTATCTTCAAATAAGCGCCATATAACAATGCCTAAAGAAAAAAGATCAGTTGTGTGGTTAATGCAATTTTTTCGATTTAAAATTAATTCTGGAGCTGCATATCCTAAAGGAAACAATATTTTGTTTGGAATAGAGTCAGTTGTTCTTATTG
>JBIIKG010000137.1:0-7769 GCA_044233275.1 Crocinitomicaceae bacterium
CAGCGGTTGCAGATCCTAATGCAGTGTTAGCAATGTCAACTCTAAATGCGTTGGTAGTAATAGTTCCTGTATTGAGCGTTAATGCACCCGTTGCAGCCTTGATAAACAAATTTGTTAAAAGTGTAACTCCTGTTCCTAAACCTGAAGTATTATTCAAAACAACATTGTTTAAATCCAGTTGAGATACTCCTTGGTTGTAGTTTTGCAAGCCAGTACCAATAAAATCAAGTGTACCTGTTGTTCCAGTATTGGTGTAGGTGGTATTACCATTATTGTTTACGAAATGCCTACCTAAACGAACATATTTATTGTTTGAATTCAATATACTCGTATTGTTTGATGTCGTTAAATCACCGTTTACAGTAATATCGTTTACCAAAACAACAGAACCAGTTGTTTTTGTCACCGTAAAGTGATTGAATGCATCCGCTCCAACAAATGATCCAGTTAGGTTTTGAACCCCTGAACCAACGAAATTTACAATAGAGCCTGATTGACAAATCAAGTTACCATTGTTTGTGAAATCTCCGCAAATATTCAAGGTAACTCCTGATTGAATTGTTAAGGAAGCACCAGAATTAATCGTGAGGTTATTTACATTATAGGTCGTCGCGACAGTGTTTGTTAAAGAAGGCTGAAAAGATGATGAACTCATGATAATAGCACTTGTTCCGCAGGCTGGAGTGCCACATCCTCCCCAATTGCTCGAAGTTTCCCAAGCTGATGTGTTTGCTCCTCCCGACCAATAAAGGGTACTTGCAGGAGTGTAGTTAACAGGTGTTGTGGGAGGGAAAACCAATGAGAATCCAGATGTAGAATTCGAGTAATTTTGAATAACCAACATATAAGTGTCGCCGTTAAGACCAGCTGGTCCTACTTCGTAGGCTGCATCAAAACCAGCTGGGTATCCTGCTGAGGCAGCATTACCATCAATTGAAGTCCCTGTAACTCCTAAAAAGCTAAAGTTACAAGCTGATTCACCATCACCACCTGACGACAAAATTGCAGCGCAAGTTGTTGAGCCGGTGCCACCAACTTTCCAAAGTACCCAATCGTAATCAGTTTCATCACCCGGACCAGTATACCCAGGATTGACAACTCCAGTAATTGGATTTGTTGCACCATAATCATTAGGTATGATGTTGAACAATACATCACCATCAGCAATTAAAGAGAAAGAATACCATACAGAATTTGCTTCACCACTTGTACAATTCCCAAGTCCTGTGTAATCACAAGACGCTCCAATTGCTTGATATCCAGGATTTCCAGTTGTCATTGTATTATTACATACCGGTAAGGCAGGAAAACAGTCTTGTCCCGGAACGGGTGAATAGGAAGTACTTCCGTCAATTACAAGTATTTCAAAAGTCCCGACAGAATTAGTGTTACCATCTACTACAATAAAATAAGTCAAGCCAGCAGTTAAACCAGTTACAGTGAGGTCTGAAAAATATTGAGTGTAAGAACCGCAAGCAGGGGCGTTGTCGTTACAAGCAACAAAGGTCAAATCCGAGCAAGTTCCACCGTATACGGCGATTTGAGTGTTTTGTAAAGGACTACCTGTATTAGTTGGCATAGTGCGAATCTTAAGTTGTCCTGAAGCAGGAGCAACAACTGTATACCAAACAGTATTACGTGTACCAGAAGACCAACATGTTGGCACTGCTGGTTCAGTTGCAGCACCTGTACAAGCATTGTTACCAGCACTAGGCACACCTAATACCATTGAGGTAGCGCTACATGGTAAATCATTGGTTGCTGCCGATATACCACCTGTAGGATAAGGAATTGTAAGTGTAAAGGGATTACAAGTAGGAGCAGGCCATGAATCAACAATCACATAGTATGTAACACCTGCAGTGACACATAATGTAACATTTTTAGGTCCAGTTGATGACTGTGAAGAACCAATGCAGCTTCCTCCAGAGGTAGGACAACCATCGAAAACATTCAAACTGGTATAAAATCCCGAAGAGGTTAATGCAAGGGTCGTCGTTCCAGAAATTGGAGCAATAAAACTGTAAAGCATGTCTTCGCCATCGAAGTAATAACTTGCCCCACAGAAATTTACAACATTGGCAGAAGTAAGGTTGTTAACTGCCCCACATGTTGTTGAAGTCTGTGCAGATCCTCCAAGTGGAGTAGCACCAAAGGCAAAATC
This sequence comes from Crocinitomicaceae bacterium, assembly GCA_044233275.1. Classification (GTDB taxonomy): domain Bacteria; phylum Bacteroidota; class Bacteroidia; order Flavobacteriales_D; family Crocinitomicaceae; genus M0103. The sequence goes on from JBIIKG010000137.1 coordinate 2,165, forward strand.
TACAGAACATGCAGGTGGAACATCTGTTACACATAATGTAAAAGTATTGGTTCCTGAACCAGCACCTGAATTATAGACTCTTACGAAATATGTTGCACCTGTTATCAAACCTGTTAAAGTGACTACCTCAGATGCACCGGCACCGGTTGCATTGACACAAGATAAAGAGGCTAATGAACCGCAAGCTCCTGAAAAAACCTGAACAACGGCATCATAACCAGCTGTTGAAATAGCAGTGAGTTGGGCGTAACCTCCAGCAGAAGCTGTAAAGCTGAACCAAACATCATCATCGGCTGTTCCTGCACAACCAGCAAGTGATTGAGAGGCGTTCAGAGAGGTTCCTGCAAGCGGTGAACCACAATTATTCATTGGGATATTGAATGCTCCACAAGCATTGTCATTTGCTGGTGGAGTGGTAACACAAATTGTAAATGTAGGAGTGGTAGAAGATCCCGCTCCGTTATGATAGACACGCACAAAATAAACAACTCCAACTGTTAGACCAGTAAGGTTAATACCTTCGATCCCATCGGCCACGGATGCATCCGCACATTGAAGAGACACAAGACCTCCGCAAGCACCACTAAATACCTGAACTACCGCATCGAAACTTGTTGCGCCATCTACTTGAACCAATTGATTCGTCGCAGCGGCTGTAAATGAAAACCAAACGTCATCATCGGCATTACCAGTGCATCCCGCTTGGGATTGTGATGCATTTGCTGTTGTGCCTGCCGTCGTTACACATGTCGCATTCGGAGTTAAAACTATAGCCCCACCGCAGTTATCATTTGCAGGTGGTGTTGGTGCAAATACACATATATTAAATGTTGGCGTTGCTGATGATCCCGCTCCTCTGTGATAAACTCTTACAAAATAGGTAGCACCCGATGTTAAACCAGAGAAAGAATTGGTTTCGACGATTCCTGCATTTCCATTATTAATACAAGCCACTGAAGATAAGGACGCACATGATCCAGAAAATAACTCGTAAACAGCATTAAAGCTAGCTCCAGGAGTAACAGTAACAGTAACCAATCCTGCAGGAGGTGCGACGAATGAATACCAGATATCATCATCAGCCGTTCCGCTGCACCCTGCTAGAGATTGTGTGGCTGTTGAAGTATTTCCGGCGGTATTGATACAAGAACCGTTTACGGTTAAAGAGGTTGCTCCAGAACAATCATCAATAGATGGAGCAGTTAAACAAATATTTCCGTCAAGGTTATTAGTAGCGTTTCCACTTCTTCTTTGAATTCTAATATAATAGGTACCTGCAGCACCGGTGAAGGGAAGTGTCGCAGTTGCAGTTGTGATATTTAGACAAGCAACCTCAGGTGGTGAAGGGCAAGTGTTGCTATGGACTGATACAGTTATATCTCGATTATGGCCAGATAGATTAATATTAGTTGTACCCCCAGCATGATTAAAAGTTAACCAACCATCGGCTCTATTATTTCCACCTGAAGCACATGAAGCACCCGCATTTTCATTGTTATCCTCGGTAACTTGGTAATTGTAATTTGTGCAGGAAGCTCCAATACTAAGGTTTACTGGACTATTATTACATTCGTCAGCTAATGTAGTCTGTCCCCAAACAATCCCGCCAAACATTAGAAGAAATGTAAAAATGATAAGTTTTTTATTCATGATGATTTTATTTATGGATGGTTTTAACAATCTTTCTTTAATTCAGTGTGGCTAGCGCCAATCTTATGAAAAAGCTGATAGCCTTTCACGCGTGTTTCAATGGCGCGAAAAGCTGTCTCAACGTTAGCATACACTGAGTGATCATAATTGATAAGAAAAACTGAGTTTTTTGAGCAGTATTCAATATTTCGAATTCCAGGAACTGATACTACTTCTTTTACAAAGTTGTCATATCGTTTCATGTTGAAATTGGGAATTCCAATAATCAGTTCACCATTAACATGCTCATTGAATTCAAAATGGTATGAAGAATTACTGTTGCAAAAATTTGCTGATGTTGACCATGAAGAAAGGCCGAACATTAGTACTATGATAGGTTTCATAATAATCGTTTAGGTTTTAAAAAGTGGTTTAAATTAAATCAGACATTTTTTGTCTGAATAGCTATTTGCAAATTTAACTATTATTTATTTAATAATTCAATTTTACTGAATTGATATTTAGCGGATAAGGTATATAATTAGAATACTAAAGGTTTCGTATTCTAATCACATTGCTTCAAAAATAAAGAAATGCTAAATTGATTTTTCTTCAAAATCTTATTCAATTATTTCGGTTGTGAGCTTCAATCTTCATTTATTATTTAAAAACAAGACTTAATATAAAATAAAAAATCCCTAATCAACGAATGATTAGGGATTTCTATACAAGTGGTTTATATTATTTTGCCATCACTTTCGGGGCAGCTGCTAATATTGAAGCATCTGTTTCAGCGGCAAATTTTTCAAAGTTCTTAACGAATTTACCTGCAAGATTATTAGCTGTTTCGTCATAAGCATTTTTATCTGCCCATGTACCACGTGGATTAAGGATTTCAGTTGGAACACCTTCACATGATGTTGGGATTGCCAAATCAAAAATTGGTAAGTTGTCAAAAGCAACATCTTTCAATTTTCCAGTTAAGGCAGCAGTAATCATCGCACGTGTGTAAGAAAGTTTCATTCGACTTCCAACACCATATGAACCACCAGACCAACCAGTGTTGATTAACCAAACATTGATGTCAGTATCGTGCAGTTTATCACCCAATAACTTTGCATATTTTGCAGGGTGTAATGGTAAAAATGCTGCACCAAAGCAAGCAGAGAAAGTTGTAGTTGGCTCTGTAATTCCAACTTCAGTTCCAGCAACTTTTGCTGTATATCCTGACATGAAATGATACATTGCTTGCTCTTTCGTTAATTTTGAAATTGGAGGTAAAACACCAAATGCATCTGCTGTTAAGAAGAAAATATTTTTTGGAGTATTTCCAATTGAAGGCTCAGCAATATTGTCAATATAGTTGATTGGGTAAGAAACACGTGTATTTTCTGTAATTGAACCATCTGCGTAATCAGGAGTTGAAGTGCCATCAACAAATCCAATGTTTTCTAGGATAGATCCAAACTTGATCGCATCGTAAATCTGAGGTTCTTTTTCACGAGATAAATCAATTGTCTTGGCATAACATCCACCTTCAAAGTTGAAAACTGAATCATCTGCCCAACCATGCTCATCATCACCAATTAAACGACGATTTTCGTCAGAAGATAAGGTTGTTTTTCCTGTTCCAGATAAACCAAAGAAAATGGCTGTGTCGTGATCTTCGTTCCCAATGTTCGCTGAACAGTGCATTGAAAGAACATTTTTTTCGTGTGGTAAAATATAATTCAATACCGAGAAAATTCCTTTTTTAATTTCACCTGTATAACCAGTACCACCAATAAGGATGATTTTCTTTGTGAAATTTAAAATAGCAAAATTGTGTTGACGCGTACCGTCTAATTCTGGGTCTGCCAAAAATCCTGGTGCACATACAATATGCCAATCAGCTGTAAAGTCTTCAACTTCAGCATCTGTTGGACGCAAAAACATATTGTAAGCAAACATATTTGACCAAGGAAACTCCGTTACAACACGAATATTTATTTTATGGCTTGGGTCAGCACATGCATAGGCATCGCGAACATAAATATCTTTTCCAGTTAAATAAGCACTTACGCGATTGTAAAGCGCATCAAATTTTTCAGGTGTAAATTTAATATTGATATCTCCCCACCAAACTGAATTTTCAGTCTTCTCGTCACAGACAACAAAACGATCTTTTGGAGAACGACCTGTAAACTCTCCTGTTTCAACTGCGATAGCTCCAGTGTCTGTTAATACACCTTGACCACTAATAATAGTGTCTTCAACTAGTTCTGCAGGAGTAAGATTCCAGAATTGATTACCTAGATTTTTCAATCCGATTGATGCACTTAAATCGGCATTTTTGCCATGTTTACCAAATACGCTCATACGTTATTAATTTTCAGCTGACGCTTTATTTTGTGTGCGCAAAATTAGCGCAAGTATCCATAATGAACGCGTTTTTTGTTTGAAAATTTCCCACAATTTGAGATGCTTTGTTAACAAAATGAGAAATTAATCTATTAAATTGATTAAGGCTTCGATGGCCATAGCAATATTTTGGCGGACTTCAAGTAGCGAAGCATCCATCATGTAGCAAGGCGCACTAATGATTTTATTCTTTTTATCAATCTCGATTTCAGTAATTGTTTTCATGTCAACTTGCACTCCTGTTACTTTAAGTCCAGCTGAAAAACTATTGATGTCATAAGGTGATGATTCTGCATTTGAACCGATAGTCATATTAGCTGTTATCGCAGAACCTTCAAGGGCTTTGGCAACAACCACCGGACTAACACAAAGCGCAGCAATCGGTTTCCCGACATTAACCATATTTACAATCAGCAATTTTACTTTTGGGTCAATATCACCTTCTGGTCCCGAAAAAGCCCATTTCGTAAAATTTTTAGCACTACCGAAACCACCGGGAATAACCAAAGCGTCAATATCTGCAGGTGCGATTGTTGAAATTTCTTGAATTTTACCTCTAGCGATGCGAGCAGCCTCAATAAGCATATTTCGTTGCTCATTCATTACCTCGCCATTTATGTGGTTGATAACATGGTATTGAGGTTGATCAATGGAAATACAAATGACTTCTACTCCCTTTTCCTCAATTGCCAGCATGGTTAAAACTGCTTCTTGAATCTCAACACCATCATAAACGCCACAGCCTGAAAGTAAAACACCTATTTTCATTACCTAAAATTTGATTTATTAGAGTTTTTCAGAATAAACATATTCAATTTTACTATTCCATTGATCTATGCCTAAATATGTTTTTGTGCCAACGATTTTTTGTGCGGCTAACTCGCGAATGTCAACCTCAAGCAATACTCGTTTTTCTTCTTTACATCCTTCATTTATTGCAGTATGAATTAGTTGGACTTGTCTTATCGGTTGCAATGAAGCTGGTGGAATAGGTAAACCAACCATTTTGAATGAATGTTCGCCACAGCCACCTAAATAATGTAATTCAATAAACATTGAATTATCTATTATTTTGATGTCCTTAACGGTATATTTTTCTGAATCTACAGTATCCTTTGAACCGCGATAAGCTATTATTTTCAAAGCATTCTTAGTATTAACAATTTTGTCGACCTCTTTTTCTGTTGATATTTCTTTTTCGACTTTACAACTTGTAATTAATAGTATGATTAGTAATCCTATGTAAAATTTCATCCAATTTTCATTAATAAATTATTCAAAAGTATATTCAATTCGATCCTTCCAGCCACTGATAGTTAGGTAGATGATACTTCCTGAAGTTTTAACATAAGCCAAATCAGAAATGTCAAATTCTAAGGTGTCTTCTTTAAGTTCGCGGCAAGCATCCCCATTTGCATTGTGAACCAATTTGACAGAACGTATTGGTGGTAGTGATTTGGCAATGTTTGCTGAGCCAATTAATTGAAAAGAATGTTCTTGACAACCACCGCTGTAGCTAACATTTATTGACATTATGTTTCCCTTAACCGATACGTCCGTGATTTGAATTAAATCA
>JBIIKG010000138.1:0-7760 GCA_044233275.1 Crocinitomicaceae bacterium
TTCTTCAGAAGCTGTTGAATAGGTGAATTCTTGACTTAAAACATAAGCTTTAAAAGCTTCGTAATCGCTATCAGATAATGCAAATTCTCCAGCTGGAGCTATTTCAGGGTGACTGTAGAAATAGTTAGTTGCATAATTAAATAGAAAATTCTTCGAATATATTGTTGCAGTTAATCGACTCATTTCACGTTCGTCTATTTTTACATCCGGTTCTATTCCTCGACCGTCAATAACATCTCTTCCATTAACCGTTTTGAATATTTTAATCAGTGAATCAGGAATTTCTGTTGGACGTTTACCATCTTCTTTGTCGTAATATTCTAAACGTTGAACACAACGCCCTGAAGGTGTATAGTACTTAGCGATTGTTAATTTCACTTTCGAACCATATTTTAAGTCGTAAGTGCGTTGCACCAATCCTTTCCCATAAGAAGTTGTTCCGATAATTACCCCACGATCTAAATCTTGTATGCTTCCTGCAACGATTTCACTCGCAGAGGCAGAGCCTTCATCCATTAGAATTGTTAATGGAATTGCTAAATCAATTGGATTTTCTAATGTTTGGTAGACACGATTTTCTTCAGCTACACGACCTTTGGTTGTAACAACAGTTTCTCCTTTCTTGACAAACATATTTACAATTTTCACCGCTTCAATTAAGAGTCCACCGCCATTACCACGTAAATCAAGCACCAAGTTTTTCATTCCTTGTCCTTGTAAAGCAGTGAAAGCAGTTTTCACTTCACTTGCAGCTGTTTGAGTGAAACTGTTTAATTTGATGTATCCAGTTGTGCTATTTAACATTCCAGAATAAGGAACATCAGCAAGTTTAATTTCATCACGCGTTACAGAAATAGTTTTTTTACCTTCTTTTTCACGTTCAATTTCTATTTTAATAGTCGTCCCTTTTGGTCCTTTCAGTGCGGATGAAACTTCGTCAGAAGCAACGCCTTTCATGCTTTTATCATCAATTGAAAGTATTTTATCACCCGCTCTAAGGCCAGATGAATATGCCGGATTTCCTTCGTATGGTTCAGCAATGAAGGTGAAATCATCAATTTTACGAATTAAAGCTCCTATTCCTCCATATTGACCTGTTGTCATTAATCTATAATCTTCAATGTTTGATTCATGGTAATACACAGTATAAGGATCGAGTTCTTTCAACATAGCATCAATTCCTGTTTTTGAAATCTTTCCGGGCTGGGGTTCATCCACATAGTACATTTCTAAATGTTGATAGATCTGATCCATCAACTCAAGACTTTTTAATACTTCAAATCCATTTGATTGTCCAAAAGCCCCATTTAAGCTAAGAAATAAGGTAAAAAGTAGGACGCTAATTTTGTTTTTATACATGGCCTTGTTCTATTGTGATTTGTTGAATTAATTTTTTCATTTTTGATTCAAGTACTTTATATTCTAATTGTGTTCTTTCAGTATAAACTAGAAATAAAGCAATCTGTTGTTTTTGTTCAATTAATTTTTCCTCCAAAATTCCTTTATTGAGTCGAAACGCTTCTTTTAATTGGCGCCTGATGCGATTTCGGTCATGTGCCTTTTTAAAATTTCGCTTCGGGACTGAAATGACCAGTTGAAATGCTGCTTTAGTTGAATCAGGTTCAATGGCTAAGGCAATCGAACGAAGCGGATATTGTTTAATGGTTTTACCTTCTTCAAATATGGCTTTAATAATGGTGTGTGAACACAGCTTATATTTTTTATTTAATTCAACATTCATGCGTTTCTCTTCTCGAATTAATCAATTCTAGGAAGATTAACCATTTCCTTTACAACAAAACAGGCAGGAAAATCTCTTACTAAAGATGATTTAATTTTTTCAGCCTCTTGTTTTGAGCGAAAATCCCCAACTTTCAAAACAAAATGAGGAGCGTTGTAAAGAATGTATGTATCTAAATGTTGGTTAGACGAAACCACTTTTGAGCGAGCATCATCTACAAGTTGTTTATTCGAATCAAATATTAATTGAATTCTATAGCCATTAATTTGTGGTGAAGTTGCTGGCGGAATAATTACACTTTTTTGTCTTATCAGCGATTCAATTCGATCGTCTTTGATGATTTTAACATTATCTGCTTGTGAAAAAACAGAAAATGCGATAAGGTTAAAAAGTATAAAAATGGTTGTACGCATAAAGCTATGTTTAATTTACAATTACAAATCTACAAAATCTTTTGTCAAACTTTGTGCCGCCTTTATTATTAGTCATGCTAAACTCTTTGCAATGAGAGCGATGTAAATTTAATTAGTCTTGCACTCTTTTGACACTTATTTAGAATGAATTTAAATTAGACTTAATGATGAGAAATTTGTCATAAAACTGTCATAGAATATAACCTTTCTTCTAAATTTGCGACAGCCAAAAAGTCGATTTTTGGAGTAAGACTTACAGTTTTTTACATGAAAATATCTAGAAGTCAGATGTTTAGAAACTTATCAAATTGGTGTTTTAGCGCATTGATGCTTGTTTTCTTTGCCGGAACATTCACAGCTAATGCCCAAGGGGAGGCCCTATTTAAGGCAAAATGTGCAAGTTGTCACCAACCGCACAAAAATGGTACTGGACCTAAATTGTTCCAAGTTCGTCAAAAATGGACGAATGGTGGGGCAAAAGAAGGTTCCATTTACCAATGGGTTAACAACTGGCAAACTGCTGCTGCCGGAGATCCATATGCTCAGACAGTATCTACATGGTCGCCAACAGCGATGAGTGCTTTTCCTGAATTAAAAAAGGAAGAGATTGATGCTATTTTGGAATATGTAGATGGCGTGCCAGATCCAGCTGCTGCTGGTGCTAGCGGTGCAGATGGTGCGGCAGGCGATGTTACAGGTGCCGATCCTCTTGAAGAAGAAGATTCAAATGGATGGATGTGGATTATCCTTAGCGTAATTTTTGTTACAATTATTTTGGCTGTTGGTGGTGTTCGTCGTCAGTTAAATTTTGCTGCGAATGAAGCTCAAGGAAAAGATTCAATGGATCATCTAACGTATGCAGAAGAGTTAAAAGCATGGGCTTGGAAGTACAAAACATATGTTGGAGTTAGCACATTAGTAGTTGTTATCGGTTTAATTGTTACACTTTTCTTAGGTTTGTATAGCATTGGTGTAGTTGAGAATTATCAGCCATCTCAGCCAATTGCTTTTCCTCACGCAATTCACACTGGAGTGAACGGAATTGATTGTAAATACTGTCATAGTTCAGTAGAAAAATCAAAATCAGCAGGTATTCCATCCGTGAACGTATGTATGAATTGTCACAAACAAGTGAACGGACGTACCCCGGCGCAACAAGAGCAAATTGCAAAAATATATGACGCTGCAGGTTGGGATCCAGCAGGAGCGGGTAAATACACTGGAAAATCTAAGCCAATTATTTGGAATAAAGTGCACGTTCTTCCCGATCACGTCTATTTCAATCACTCACAACACGTTGTAGTTGGTGGTATCGATTGTAAACAGTGTCATGGTGATATGACAAAACAAGTGGAGACGCCAAAAGTGCAAACAGTTGGTGACTTGAATAAAATCGAAGGGAACATTCCTTTGACTAAACCAACATTAACAATGGGTTGGTGTATCGAATGTCATGGTGCGAAAGAAATTTCAACTGGTTCAATCGATTCAAAGAACAATGGATATTATAATGAAATTCACAAACGTTTGCTAAACAATGATAAATCGTTGTATGGTAAATACCTAGAAGATGGTAAAGTTACCGTGAATGAATTAGGTGGATGGGAGTGTGCTAAATGCCACTATTAATTTATTAATTGAAGAAGCCGAATTATAGCATATGGGAATGACTAGAAAATATTGGAAAGGTCTTGAAGAACTTAAGGAGACACCAGAGTTTCTTAAATCAAGAGAGCAGGAATTTCCAGCTGAAATGTCAGTTGAAGAGTTCCTTGGTGACGAAAACTTAAAAGAGACATCTACAGCTAGACGTGATTTTTTGAAATTTCTTGGATTCAGTGTGGCAGCAGCTACTGTTGCGGCATGTGAAGCTCCAGTTACTAAAGCAATTCCTTACGTAAATAAGCCAGAAAATGTAATGCCAGGTATGCCAACATGGTATGCTTCTACTTATTATGATGGTGTATCTTACGCAAGTATACTTGTTAAAACTCGTGAAGGTAGACCGATTTACATCAAAGGAAACAAAGATTTTGGTTTCACAAATGGTGGTACAAACGCTCAAATCATTGCCTCAGTTTTAGGTTTGTATGATAGCGCTCGATTGCAAGGTCCGACTTCAAATGGAAAACAAACTTCTTGGTCGAAGATTGACGATTCATTGAAAGCGTCTTTAAAATCAGCGAAAAAGGTAACATTAGTATCGAATACAATCATTAGTCCTTCACTTCAAATGGCAATTGCGGAATTTGCAACTGCTATTGGTGCGACTGAAGGTTCTGATAAATTTGAACATATTCAATATGACGCAGTGTCTTATGCTGGTATACGTTTAGCGAATGAAGCGTCTTTTGGTAAGAATTTAATTCCTGATTACGATTTCTCCAAAGCAAAAACAATTGTTTCTGTTGGAGCTGATTTCTTAGGAACTTGGTTGTTACCTACTCAATTCGCAACACAATATGGTACACATCGCAATCCTGATTCAGGGTGGATGTCGAAGCATTTCCAATTTGAGTCAGTGATGTCAATTTCTGGTTCAAATGCTGATTACCGTGGAATGATCAAGCCATCACAGCAAGCAAATGTGTTAGCTTACATCCTTAAAAATGGATATGGCGTTTCAACAGGAGTTTCAATTGACTTAGATAAAGAAACGGCAAAAGTTGCTGATGAAGCAATTAAATCATTGAAAGCTTCTAAAGGTGAATCAATTGTTGTAGCTGGTTCAAATAATAAAGCAGTTCAAGTTTTAGCAAACAAATTAAACAATGAGATAGGAGCGTATGGTAAGACAATTGATCTTAACAATACGATTAACCTGTTTAAATCTGAAGATGCTAAAATGAATACGTTTGTTTCAAACGTTATTTCTAGAAACGGTTCAGATGCTGTAATTTTCCTTGGTGTAAATCCAGTTTATACGCATCCAAAAGGAAAAGAATTTGGTGAAGCACTTGCAAAAGTTGCAACTACCGTTTCTTTTGCTTCACATGCTGATGAAACAGCTTCTAAATGCAAATATATTGCACCAGATCACCATGCGCTTGAAGGATGGAATGATTACAATGCAAAGGCAACTAATTATGCTGTTGGTCAACCGACAATTCGTCCATTGTTCAATACAGCTTCTTCTTTAGAGTCATTCCTTGTTTGGGCTGGTAAAGCTTCTAGGGCTGGAAAAGATTCGAAAGTAGCATACGATTATATTCAGCGTACTTGGGAAACTAACGGATTCCCAATGCAAACTCAATATGCAGATTTCCATACTTATTGGAGTATGGCAACACATAACAGTTCAGTTGACATGAATGTGCTAGCTCCTGCTGTTGCATTTACTTTTAACGAAGCTGCTTTAGCTGGCCTGGCTGCACAATTGCCAAAAACTTCAGCGAAAGAAGTGGTGTTATACCAAAAAGCTGCAATTGGAACAGGTATGCATGCAAATAACCCTTGGTTACAAGAGTTACCTGATCCATTAACGAAAGTTACTTGGGATAACTATATCACTATGAATCCAGTTGAAATGAAAGAAGCAGGTTATGCTACTTCTTTTGATCAAGAGAATGGATTGAATTTAGCGACAGTTAAAGTAAATGGTAAAGAAGTAACGTTGCCAGTTTACCCTTTGCCTGGTCAAGCGAAAGATACTTTTGGTATTGCCTTAGGTTACGGTCGTGGAGCTAACGGTGAAGAGATCGGTAAAGCTGCATTCCAAACAAAAGAATATGGTGGAAAGGCTACATTGGAAAATGGTAATCCAGCACCAATTGGCGCGAATGTTTTCCCTTTTGTAAATATCGTAAATGGTACAATGGCATTTGAAGCGGAGGCGTCAATTGCAAAATCAGAAGGAACATATTTAATTGCGGCAACGCAAATTCACCACACGGTGATGGCACGTCACTCAATTGTACGTGAAACAACTCTTGATATTTATAAGAACAACGATAGAGAAGCCTTTAATCCTATTTACACTTTGCAAAAATTGGATAAAGAAGGAAACCACGTTGAAAAACCGATGTCGGAATTTGACTTGTGGGATGCTCATCCAGTTGAAAAAATAGGTCACCGTTGGGGTATGACAGTTGATTTATCATCTTGTATTGGATGTGGATCTTGTCTTATTGCTTGTCAATCTGAAAACAACGTTCCAGTTGTTGGTAAGGATGAGGTTCGACGTGGTCGTGAAATGCATTGGTTACGCATTGACCGTTACTTCGCATCTGATGTGGAAGCAGCAGTTGGTACTCGTAATGAGAAATTTGATTACCATGCGGCAGAAGTTGCAGCGGTAAATCCAAAGGTTGTTCACATGCCTATGATGTGTCACCACTGTAATCACGCGCCTTGTGAGACAGTTTGTCCAGTGGCTGCTACAACACATAGTAATGAAGGTTTGAACCAAATGGCATACAACAGATGTATTGGTACCAGATATTGTGCAAACAACTGTCCATATAAAGTACGTCGTTTCAACTGGTTCAACTATCCATCATACAAGAAGTTTACCGAAGTGAATCCTGCTCAGGATGATTTAGGAAGAATGGTCTTGAATCCAGATGTTACTGTGCGTACACGAGGTGTTATGGAGAAATGTTCTTTCTGTGTTCAACGAATCCAAGCGGGTAAACTTGATGCGAAAAAAGAAGGTCGTCCGGTTGTGGATGGTGATTATACAACTGCTTGTAGCGATGCTTGTCCAACAAACGCAATTGTTGTTGGTGACTGGAATGATTTAAAATCAAAAGTACGTGAAAGTGCTGATTCTGATCGTTCATACCAAGTACTGGAAGAAGTTGGTGTTAAGCCGAATGTTTGGTTCAAAGTTAAAGTTCGTAATGAACGCAACGAAGAACTAACAAAAATACAAGTAGCTGAAGCTGGTCATGGACATGGTCATGCAGAATCAGAAGATAAGAAAAGTCATTAATTGAATAAATCCAGTTGTAATGCACAAAGAAGCAGCAATTAGAGAGCCCCTCATCTTAGGTCACAAGACCTATCACGACATCACTGAAGATGTTTGTCGACCAATCGAGGACAAAGCACCTAAGATGTGGTACATCCTTTTCGGTATAGCCCTGATAATTGGACTTTACGGTGTAGGTTGTATCCTTTACCTTTTGGGAACCGGTGTCGGTGTCTGGGGACTTAACAAGACCATCGGTTGGGCTTGGGATATCACTAACTTTGTATGGTGGGTAGGTATCGGTCACGCAGGAACCTTGATTTCAGCGGTATTGTTATTGTTCCGTCAAAAGTGGAGAATGGCAATTAACCGTTCAGCAGAGGCGATGACAATCTTTGCCGTTTTCATGGCTGGTTTGTTCCCTTTAATTCACATGGGTCGTTTGTGGTTAGGATACTGGGTTTTACCTTTACCAAATCAATTTGGTTCATTATGGGTAAACTTTAACTCTCCATTACTTTGGGACGTTTTCGCGATCTCTACTTATTTATCAGTAGGTTTAATTTTCTGGTATATTGGTTTGATTCCTGATTTCGCAACAATTAGAGATAGAGCTAAAAGACCAGTTCCAAAGAAAATGTATACTTTATTAGCATTTGGTTGGTCAGGTAGAGCAAAACATTGGAATCGTTTT
>JBIIKG010000089.1:0-10999 GCA_044233275.1 Crocinitomicaceae bacterium
GCCAATCAATTGACGAGTGACAACTTTCATGATCAAAAAAACTCTGTGTATTCAAGAGCAGCAGCAATTGAACGTAAAATTGAAATTCAGAGTGTTAGTTACCTTGACAATAGAAAAGAATTTCCTTTACTCGTCTCGATGCCCGTTTTTGATGCTGGTAAAGTAAAAGCTGGTGCTGTAATCGAACATTCGTTTGAAATTACCAATCAATCCAAAGAAATTGTCCAATTGGAAAATCTAAGCTCTCCCTTTGAGACAATTACAATTTCATCGCAACAAAATGAAATTCAACCAGGTGAAAAAGTGTTAGTTACACTGCGTTTTGATACAGCTGGATTTGCTGGAAGGAACATGAAATATGCTGAATTTTCCATCTTGGGATTTGAAGAAAATCAAAAATTGATGATTACCTCTGAGATTGAGTGATTCGTATGATTTTTTTGTCCAAGATTATCTTATTTTTGCCTAATTAATTTTCCAAATGGCACTTGGTGATAACTCACTTTTAAAGAAAACGAAAACCCGTCTCAAGTTTATTGACTTGGCAAGAAGTATTGCCATTTTATTAATGCTTGAGGGCCATTTCGTTGATTTAACCTTGGATCCAGCATTCCGTGATCCAAACAACATCATCTATGCGACTTGGTTATATATCCGAGGCTTTACTGCACCTATGTTCCTAACTGTAACAGGGATTGTATTTGTTTACCTCATGTTGAATAGCCGCACTGAACCATTTTTCTCCAATGTGCGCATCAAAAAAGGATTTAAACGCGTTTTTGAATTAATTTTCTGGGGCTATGCTTTGCAATTATATGCCTTCCACGTATTACAGTGTATTGCTTTTGGAATACTTACAATTCTATTAATATTTGGAATTTATAAAGCAATAAAGGTTATTCCACTTTGGGTGTATTACGCGATTGCTGGAACAACTTTGTTCGTTTCTAATTTAACTATGGCGCATTTGCCTATAAATTTACCGTGGCCAGAAAATGCACCGTTCTTTATTCAGAACATGATTCATGGTCCAGGACATCGTGCAGTTTTTCCGATAATTCCATGGATGGGATTCACTATGTACGGTGCAATGATTGGCTGTTTATTGCATGACTTGAAAAAACACGTTGCCAAGTGGCGTTTTGCATTTTCGTTCTTAATCATTGGGTTTATTTTCTTCTGGTTTACAAAACCAACCATGATTGGTATTGATAGAATGGTTTATGGTAAAATCAATTTGTTCTATAAATTAGATTGGCTATATGAACGTTTTGGAATGGTGCTCATGATTTTGGGAACTCTGATGATTATTGAGAAACTTATGGTAGAAATTCGCCAAAATCTATTCTTAAAGATTGGTCAGAATACCTTAACAATTTATATTATCCACATGATTCTTTTATATGGAAGTCTAACTGGAATTGGTGTAAATGACTATTTCAATAAGAATTTAACTCCATGGGAAGCTGCTATCGGTGCACTTACGTTTATTTCTGTACACCTACTCATTATTTACTTCTTGGATTATATCAAAGAAAAGCTAGAATTCATCTTAAAGCCAATTAGAAAATTCTGGGAAATTATTTATGGAATTAAACCAGCAAAGGATTAATTAAATCTTCTTCTTATTCTTAGAGGTAGTTTTCGGTTGAGAAGTTTTCTTTTTCTCAGGAGCTTTTGGCGCTTTAAAAGTTACCTTACGGTTAATTTCTCTGATGCCACAAGCATCTTCAACAATCAATTTAACATTGTACGTACCGTATTTCTTGTATTTGTGAACGACATTTCGATCGGTTGAATTCGTTCCATCACCAAAATCCCATTTCAACGAACTTGCATTTGGATAAAATGCTTTACAATAAGCAAAATATCCTGCCTTAGTTTGCTCATAACTCACGTCTAAGGTGTTATTTCTTAATTTATATACATCTAGACTATTATTCACCACATTGTATGCAGAACGCTGCAATGTCTCCGCAATTGTAGGAGTCAATGTTGATACAAAAGAATTAATTGGTGATGATTTAAAAATGGCAGAATAAAAAGTACTCGCAATCAAATATGAACCATTTAATGTTGGATGTTGTTTATCTTCACGATACAAATCTATTGTTGGATGATTCTCTCGCACGTATTTGTAAACATCTCCCACGGGAACGATAGGCAAATTGTAAATATTTGACAGGTACTGGTAGCCATTTTTGATGCGATCTGACATTTTCAAGAAAGTATCATCATCATAACACGATTTACACCCGTCTTCATATCCCCATGTCATATAAAGTAAAACATTTGTACATGGATTGTTTGCGTAAACCGAATCGACTATTTTGTTGAAATAAGGAATTGATGCAGTGTCTATTGTTTGGTAATCATGACTCAATTCCCGACTGAATCCTTGAATAACAACATAATCCCATTTCTTGCTGTTGATTGTTTCAAACATTTCAGGTCGATTACAGTGCATTTTAAAAGTATGATTACTTTTTGCACTCATCTCAACGTTGATTTTGATTTTTTTGCTGACAGCGATTTGCTCAAATAGTTTTGGCATTTCGTTCATGTGTGTATAACTGTTACCGATGAAAAGAACATTCATTGGATTCGATTGGGCAAAAGAAGTAAGTGAGGACAGACAAAATAGTCCTATAATACTTTTTAAAAAACCGTTTTTAAGCTTACACATTGTTTAAGAATTGAAAAATGCCTGTTCGCAATATTCGCACCAATCTACATTATTTTTGTAAAAGCGCACAAATTTCAGTCAATTCTTCTGATGTTAACGACAATTTGGCTTGCGAGAAATCCATATCGGCCACAGAATTGATTGGTATCAAATGAATATGTGCATGGGGAACTTCAAGTCCAATAACCGTTACTCCAACCTTTTTACAATCAAAATTATGTTGTATGCGTTTTGCTACACTCTTCGAAAAGATCATCATCTCTCCGAGGAGTTCATCTTCGATATCAAAAATGTTATCCACTTCAACTTTAGGAATGACAAGCACATGGCCTTTTCTTAAAGGTTGAATATCCAAAAAGGCAAGAAAGCGTTCGTTCTCATGAACTTTATAACATGGAATTTCTCCAGCGATAATTTTCGAAAAAATAGAGGACATCTTATCGAGTGATATCGATTATTTCAAACTTCATTATACCATTCGGAGTTTGAACATCTGCGATTTCTCCCTTTGTTTTGCCTAATAAGCCTTTTCCAATTGGTGAATCGACAGAAATTTTCTTCTCTTTCAAGTCAGCTTCGTTTTCAGCTACTAGCGTGTATTGCATTTCCGCATTATTTACTACATTCTTGATGGTAACTTTCGATAAAATAAACACTTTGGAATTATCCATGTGCGTCTCATCAATTAAACGTGCATTGGAAACTATCGCTTCAAGCTTTGAAATTTTCATTTCCAACAGTCCTTGCGCTTCTTTTGCGGCATCATATTCAGCGTTCTCAGATAAATCACCTTTATCTCTTGCTTCAGCAATTTGATTTGAAATTGATGGACGCTGCACTGTTTTCATATTGTGCAAATCATCCTTTAATTTTTTAAGTCCCTCAGCTGTATAATAACTTATTTGTGACATAGGTTGTAATTTAGTTTGGTATACCAACAAAAACAAGAGAGCCCTTTCGGACTCTCTTGGTAAACAAAATTAAGAAAATTTTCTTTTATTTCAAATTGATCGTAGCACCAATTGTGTGAATCATTCCGAAAATTCCAGCGAAACGAGCACCGTATTCAATACCCAATGCGCTTTGATTTTTACCTACTAATGCATCAACAGAGAATCCAGCTGTTGGACCAATTAAAGCATTTGAACGATTTTCAGCATTGAAAAGAGCTTCTTCGTATACAAATCCACCTCTGATGTTAAATGCTACTTTCGGAGTTGTCATTCCATAATCTAAACCAATTCTGTATTGATCTTTAGAGAATGAATTCGCAGTAAAGCCTAAAGCTAAAATCAACTTGTTATTTTCGTTGAAGATGAAGTCATAAGATCCACCGATCGATAACAAAGAAGGCATTTCATAAGTAGCTGAACGTTGCTCTAATGAGGCAGTAGCTCCTGTTGTAACATAATTCACTTGATTTGCCAAACCATCACCTTTGTATCGCATAACTGGTCCAACATTTTTCAATGCGATACCAAATTTGATTTGCTCTTGCTCACCAGTCACATAACGAATACCAGCATCAATTGCCATTCCATTTGCTTTCAAGTTAGAAAGACTTTCAGAAATAACTTTGAAGTTAATACCACCAGAAATTGATTGAGAGAAACTTCTCGCATATCCAATGTTAAAAATGTTAGCTCTTGGTGAAAAGAAACCAATGTTTCCTTCAGGATTAGCTACAGTTGTAATTGGAATATCACCATAATTATATGACTGAACACTTACAGCGAATACATCTGATTCAGAAATGCGAATCGCAATACCTGCACTGTTTAATGCAATTCCTGCACTTCCACCCATCCAATTCGTATGATTGAATTTGATTTGTGTTTTATCAGCAAATGCTAAACCAGCAATATTTACATAAGTTGCTTCCAATCCGTTCACTGACGAAATACCAGCATCACCGATTGCAGAACTTCTAGCCCAAGGGTTCACCAACAATTGAGATGCACCTGCTGAACCAACACGATCCTCATTTCCTGCATTTGCACCAAAGCTGCCAATTAAAACACCAGTTACTAAAAGACTTTTTATATTCAAAATTGAACTTTTCATGTCAATCTAATTTTGTACTAATTAAATACCTTGTAAATCTACCTGACGCATTCCACCGAAGAATTTGAGAACTACCTCACCTACTTCAGGTACTTCCACATGAATGAGATAAACTCCTCCCGCTACTGGAATATTCTGCCAGTTGTTCAAATCCCAATCAATTGAAGTAACCGGACTATCTTTCTTAAATGTTCTAACCAATTTACCGTTTACAGAGTAAATACGTACTGTACATTTTTCAGGTAGATTCGTAATCTTCACACGAGTATCCAAACGATTACGCTCGTATTCAGAGAATGCATAGTATGGATTTGGTACTACATTAATCATTTTCAATGCTTCCGCTAATTGATCTTGACTCGCAGTAATTGTACTTATATCATCCATTGACCAAGAATACATTGGTTTACCACCATTTTCACCTGATCCAACAAAGTTTTTGTATTCTTTATTGATCCGCAATCTGATTGTAACGTCTGTTGACAATAACTCTTGACTTGTTTGTAACATTGGGTATGCAATCCATGATAAACTTCCGTAGAATTCTCTTTTAGAAGTACTATTATTCCCTTCTACTTCAAGCATCTTTTTATAACATTCGTTTCCACTAGCAGTTTCAGCAACACTTTTATCGTATGCAGGAAAATCAAATCCTTGAGAAAAACCATTGATAGTCTTCTGTTTATAACTAAACACATAAATCGGATGCATACCTCCCATCAAAGGATTTCCTACACCATTAACTAAGCGATCTGTTGGATTCCAAATCATGTCAGCACCATTTTCGCCACCTAAGAATGAGTTTTCACCAAAAGCCATGTATAAACGAGCACCTGACTCTAAATCAACTGCGTAACCTGGGAACCAACCCATACCAGTTCCACCAGTTCCATCTGGATTACCGTTTTTGTCCACACTTAGGCTCTTTCTCATTTGTCCAGGTTGTGCACCACCAACATTTAATGTAGATGCTCTACCCAATTCAATGATAGGAACACGAGTCCAAAGCGACTTATCACTTGTTAAAACTATATTAACACTTGGTAAGAAACTGATAGAAGCATTATTTTTTGATGATCCCGGACTTGCCAAGTTATAGTAAGCTAATGGCATATAATCTGCAGAATAACCAACTAACCTATGTGGTGCAATTCCACCCTCTAAGATTTTTGCAAACTTCTTATCATCATCTTGACCCACTTCATCTTTATAATTACATGGATTCAAATACGGAAGTCCGTCAGGTAAACAATCATCAGGATCCACTGGCGAATAATCACCTGAACGAACCCAGTTAGTTGGATAGAATGCATCATTGTCTTTCACATATGTCAACCATTGCTTTGATGAATCTGCAAATTCCATAGACGCGTCAATCATATCAGTCACCTTAACAGATGCATTTCCTGATTGTCCAAAGTACAGTTCTTGATACACTTGAACAGAAACACCCCATTGAGGAATAATTTGCTCATTTGATGACTGAATTGTTCTTTCAGAATTTACCGAATCTATTAAAGCACCGTTTTTAGAAGCATAATGATAGATTGTCCAACTTGCAGTATCAGCACCATTTGAAATAGATGTGCCGTAGTCTCTGAATTTACACTCATAATAACCACCAGCAAGGTTCAATGGATCGACAACTTTAATGTTGATTGGTCCTGCACCGTAATCATAAACAGGGTTCTCAACAAAACCTGTATTCAATACTGAATTCAAAGTAGAACTTGTAAATTCTAATGCTCTGTTTCCATTTCCGTAACCATCTAAACGCGTAATACGTGGAGATGAACCAAATTCAATTCGTTGGTTAGTTCCACCAGCTTCAGGCATTGGGTTGTGAGGAATAGCCTCTACCGGAGCGATAGCTGTACCATCAAAATTCAAACGTGAAGAGATGAAAGGTATTTTCTGACCATCTAAAGCCAAAGGATCAGTTGGATCATACTTCTTGAATTGGTTGTATGCATAAGCAACCGCAACATAATAATATGTTTTGTGGTTTACTAATGTTCTATCACCTTGAGCGAAGGCATCTTCAGTCATTTGGAAAGAGTGACGTATTCCAGTATTTTCACCATCTACCTTTTCAGTAGGAATAGCAAAACCCAAAGCTTCATCAAATTCGAAGTTGATTATTCTACTGATATCATTTTTGATGTCACACTGCGCTACTAAACGCGCTTGAGTTGCATCTGTGATATCTGCAATAGAAACGTCTGATGATTTCAATTGATAAATTTGGTAACCTTCAAAACGGTAGTATCTATCAACTCCGGGATCTGTAATGTTGATTTCATCTAATTCCTCATATTCTTCTTTATAATTATTTGATGAGGATGGATTTTCCAAAACCAAAATCAACTCATTTTCCAATTCTTGTATTGTCAATTTAGGAGCATCTGGAGGAGAAAGAATTTTGAAACAAGCATCAAACAACGCTTGTGCTTTTGTATCGGCACGCTTCATCGCTTCAACTGAAGAGAACAAATCTCCATCAACACCACGACCGTAAACTAAACCTACTGTAATATTATTCACAGCTCCTGGACGCAATGTAAACGATCCAGCAGACTGAACAAAACGACGGTCACCTGCAGGATTATTGTTTGTTGACTCATTCCAGATAAATGTTGGATCAACACCCGCGGTAGCCCAATGCAATGGATCTGAATCGTCTGGGAACATATAATCCGAAGGAATTGTAGTAACACCCGGAGAACCTTCATAACCTAAACCACCAAAGAACATCTCAGAACCATTTGCCCAATTACCACTCATAAAGTTGTAATATTCAGCAGCTGTAGATGGGTCATTGTAAGGATAATTCGAAGTAGCTGTAAAGAATGTAAATCGTCGCATTCCAAAACGCTCATTATCGATAATTCCATCAGAATAACCAATACCTACTCCACGGTAAACAATACCTTCTCCTGCAATTGCTTCTAAAACTGAAGGTGAAATCAAAGTTCCTGTGCCATCAACATAAGGACCAACGTTGTCAATTCCATCACCATCTTGGTAAGGACCTTCAAAGAAGTCACAACCAATTGCCGGTGGATTTGCACCATAACCTGGACGACCTGCATCTGGTTGATCGAATAAATCACCATTAAACATGTAACCAAGACCACGAGATACATCACAACCAGCATAGTCATCAGAGTAGTTACCTACATCGGCATCTAAGAACTGAGAGAAATAAGTATTATACAATGTTTGTGTTCCACGGTTAATTAACTCATAATTGTAGAACGTCATTCTGTTTACTTCGTCATTCGTAGCAAAAGCAAAAGCTTGAGCACGAATTTCCATACCAATTGGGTCACCATTTGTTTCTGTATGTATATTTCCTTTATCGTTGAAAACCCACCAGTGCGTTTCATCACCAAATAAAGTGATACGACGGTCAATTCCACATTCTACGTCATCACGACCTAAGATATCATCATACCAAGGGTGATCTCCATTGTCAGGATTGTAAGCCCCATCAGCGTCTCTGTCATAGTAAGGAGCTAGGAAATAATCTTGACCTAATGAAACATCACCATGCGCAGGCCAACCATAGATTCGATTTAACTCATCATTCGATAAATCAGAAACTTCATCACAACCTTCAGTTACTATTCCATTATCACATTCAAATTTAATATTGAATCGAATGATTTCAGCTTTACGAATTGTATAGAATTGATCATAAGCAATACATTGGTCAGGATTAATGTTAGCGTCACCGAAATCACGCACTACATCATCACCTACGGGCCCAAGTGGATTATAACTTCCTGTTCCTGGATTAACTGTTAATGGACCAGGCCAGAAATCATTTCCTTGACGGAAACGAAGAGCAGCTAATTTTAACTGACCGTTTACATCTGTTCCGCCCATCCAAAGCGCACCAGCAAAGATTACATTCAAACCAGATCCTTTTGGAACCTCGTATGCTGCAACACTAGCTTGACGGTTTTGGAACATACTTCCACCTTGTTCAATTAACGCTTTAACGTCGTTGAATTCCATTGTGATTTTAGCCGTAGCTGGTGAACAATTCGCTTTTAAACCAGGTTTTGGTTTTGAGCTTTTATCATTCGGTCCAAGATACGCTAACGCACTGTTCGACCATAATGCGGCCATACCAAGTGCTATTGCAATTATTTGCTTTTTCATAATTTCTATTTCTTATGAATTAAAAATCAAACTTAACACCCAAACGAATTGTTCTAGGAACACTAATGTTGTAAGGGTTTTGAATTTTCATTAGGTAATAATCTCTGAATGATTGCTCATCCAATTGGTTTTGAATTGATGTTTGGTTAGCTGCTGCAGCTAAGTAACCATCATCATCCCAGTTTCCAGTTGCACGGTAAACATCCAAGACGTTGAACTGATTCAATAAGTTAGTAACACGTAAATATACATTCAAGAAAGTTGCTTTTTTCTTACCTTCTTCTTTACCGAACTCAAGATTAATTGTTCTGTCGATTTGGATGTCTAAACGGTAAGACCAAGGCAAACGAGAACCGTTTAATGTACCGTTCAAACCTGCAGCCAAGTTACCAATTCCTTCATCTGTAATGAATGTTTGTGAAGAATAAGGTGAACCAGAGTAAATATTAGAAACAAGATTAATACCCGTATTTTGCAAAAGAGCAAAGTTCTTAATCATTGGACCGTTGTAGTCAGCTCCTTCACCATATCTATAGTCCATCGTCAAAGCAATCGCGTGACGTTGGTCGAATGAATAAGGGAAAATCGCACGTAAGTTTGGTAAACCAGCGTTAACTAAACCAGCTGCTGAAGTTGCATCAGATCCAGTTCCATCAGCAAACTGCAAAGTATATGCTGCAGTCAAACGAATGTTTCCAGTTTTTCTCAAATCATAGGAAACTGTCATACCTTTTACAGTACCGAAATCACGGTTACCGAATGTACGGTAAGTAGCAGGATATGCTTCGAAGATATTTACTAACTGAACGTTATTACGTTGCTCACGGTAGAAAGCTGAAATTTTCAATGATGATGTTCTTGATAACACTTGTTGGAAACCTAATTCGTAATCTACTGTTGTCTCAGGCTTCAAGTTAGAGTTATTGATAATCGCACTTCGCTGATTCACAAACTGATATTGGAATGGGTCAAAACGAGCTCCCGAAGTTGGACGTTTTGTCAAGATATCATAATGTGCAAAGAAAGACGCCTCATCAGAAATTGGGAATGAGAATGCGATACGTGGCATAACATTCACTTGCGGCTTGTAATCTTCAAATGCAGAAGCATTGGGAGTTTCTTGAGTTGGATCTAATAACCATGGTGCTATACCTGTCGCTCCTCTTATAACTTTTGGATCCTCAATTTGTGTTCCTTGCGCATTGTACCAATTCACCCCATTACGGAAACCGTTGATTGAATTTGGATTGTTCACATCGTTCACATAAACAACATAGTCATCTCCAATTGCATCTGGAATATCCACCCAATTATATGTGTTTGGATCAGCAGCTTTCAATTCTCTTGCTTCAGCAGCCGTGCGCGCATTGTAGAATAAATATGGATCCTTCAATACTGGTTGATTTGCATCAAAAACATCCACACGAACACCAACGTTAAATACGATATCCTTAAATGCAAATTTATCCATTAAATATCCAGCCATATAAACTGGTTGGAATGCACCTACAAAACGTTTGTAGTTACCATTTTCATCAAAATCATTAAAGTAACTATTGATGTCTGTATTTCCTTTTACTTTTTGACCTGTGTGATCATAACCCCAGTAAGAAACGAATGAGTTACCACCATTTAACAATTCGTCTGGTGAAAACATATCGAAGCTATAAATTGATGGATCGTATTGATCGATATCAATAAAATCACTTCCTGCACCGCCAGTTCCAATTTCACCTTGAGCATATAAATACTCGCGTAAGTTGTAATCAAAGAATGATTGGTTATCATTATTTTCTTGACCTCCGTACGTTCCTGTTCCAGATTGTGACGCATAACCAGAGTTCAAACGGTTATATGTAATTGCTTTAAACGAACCTGAATCTGAAACAACACCACTATTCAAATCTAATTCTCTAATGTGGAAGTTCGTTAATTGACGAGCAATTTGCCAGATTCCGATAGGACCATTTGTTCCACCACCTGTTGTTGTTCCAGAAGTCCAACCTCTATCCCAACGTTGCTCATACTCGAATCCTAAAGATAATGAGTGATCTCCAATGTTAACTGAACCTGAACCAG
>JBIIKG010000064.1:0-13174 GCA_044233275.1 Crocinitomicaceae bacterium
CAAAATAGTTGTAAGGTGTCCCAATGTTACTCCAAATTTGGTAAACACTAGATGGAGAATCTCCATTTCTTAATGCATTTCCTTGTTGAATTTGGAACAAGTTTTCGTAGTGACCTTCTGTTTCACCTGCGTAAATATTATAGTATTGCGTAGTGATGGCTGCAAGTGCTGCATTTGTTTCAGAAGGGACAAATTCAACCTCTAAATCTCTGTATCCATTGTGGATATAGATGTTTTTGTCTGAATCAAATTCATAAGATGGTCTTCTTGATGTTGTAAACGTACCAACATGACCGTAATTAAAGATGTTAAACTCATGCTTCGGATCGTATTGCTGATCAGTAGATTTAGAATAATCGACCATTAATGAATAGAAGGCAGATTTAATTTTTGAACTACTTCCTTCTCTATCATTTGTAAAACGTTGTGTTAAACGTCCAAATACTCTCCAGTCCAATGATTTGTAAGCTCCGAAATTTTGGAAATTCAACAATGAGCCACCATAAGAATAATTATTCCCGTAGTTATAGTTCAATGAACCACCAAAAGATAAATTCACTGAAGGCCCTGTATTAACATCAATTTTTGTTTGAGCTGAAAGAACTGTTCTACGCGCATTCATTCTCCAATCAACTTTTTCGAAGTCATCAGCACGCAAGAAGTTTGCATTGTGGAAAGTACCAAATCCTGTGGAAGTCGGTCTCAATGGATTCACCAACAGTTCGTCACGCACATCCTTTTTGATTCTATAACTTCCGCCTGCTAAAGGACGACTATCTAATTCGTCTGTAAAATTAGCTGACATTAAGAATCCTAAACGAGGCTTAGTTTTCTTTCCTGTAGAATCTTTCTGCATCCAAAGTGGACCAGATAACATTCCTTCAACTAGGTTATAACCATATTTATCGAGACCAAAAACTTTCCCATCATAACCATCTGGATCCGCTCCTTGAAAATAGAAACCAGAAGTTACTGCTTCAAGTGAGCCGAAGTACTTAGCAGATGGACCACGAGTTGTTACCGATATGATACCTCCTGTTGCATCGCCATAGTTTGCTGGTAAACCTCCTGTGATTACAGAAACTTCTTCAATCGCCGATTTTGGCAAGTTAGAAGACCCACGTACTTTGATACCATCAATGTAGAAATAAGTACCATCTGAACGTGAACCACGAACTGAAATCGCACCTGAACCTTCATCAGAATTCACCCCTCCTACTGTTGATGCAACCCCAGCAGCAGAACGAACAGGTAAACGAGCGATATCCTCACGCGTTACAGTAGAACCTGAAGCACCACCATCCTTATCAATTAAAGGAACACGGTAAGCAACAACAACTACCTCATCGATATTTTGAATATCTTTTGGTTTAGAAATTGTTAAGTCGTCTAGGAAAGTGATTTTATCAGAAGAAACAATCACACCTGTTAGAGCAGTTGGTTGATATCCTTCACCTTCATTTCTTACTTCAACGTCATACTCGCCGGCACCGACTGAGTTGATTTGAAATTTTCCATCAAAATCGGTATTAGCACCAGCTTTGATGTTTCCATTTTGAATTAATACAACCTTTGCAAATGGAACCGGTTGTTTTGTGTCGCCATCAGTTACAGTACCCTTAATGGAACCCAAACCAGTTTGAGCGTAACCATAAGCCACTGTAAGAAAGACACTTACCAATAAAAAGTTAAATTTTCGTAACATAAGTACAGTTTAATTATAAAACTATTAGTCGCAAGAAAGCGGGTAAATATAGAAAAAAACACACGTATAACATAAGTGTTAAAAAAAAATAAATTCTATATTGTTTAACTTTCATTAACAAAAGTACGTTTATGTCAACTGCAAAAAAAACGGTTTAAACTGAATTTCAGCGGTTTTATACAAGTCTAACATGTTCGGAAGTTTTTTATTTACTTTGTGAAAAGTTATTCACATGCCATTCAATCAAGAATTCTTACAGATTAATCAAGTCGGCATACATTTATTCCATTTCAAAGCGTTTAATCCTTTTGATTATTTAGATCAATTGTCCTCAGAGGAACAAGAGCGTTTTTTTTTATTCAAACATATTAATAGACAACGAGAGTTTGTTGCAACTCGCATATTGCGCCACCAAATATTTGGATTTGAGCATATTCATTATGACGAAAATGGAGCACCCTACATAAATAATGAAGGTTATATATCTATAAGTCATGCGCCAAACGTCGTTGGAATAGCTATCTGCAAGGAATTTAAGGTTGGTTTAGATCTTGAAATAATCAGAGCGAAATCTCTTTTGGTAAAACATAAATTTTTATCGCGTGAAGAAACGAGAAAACTTGATCTAAGCTCAATGGAAGAAATGACAAAAGTTTGGTCTGGGAAAGAAGCACTATACAAACTTGCTGGTAGAAAAGAAATCCACTTTAAAACAGAATTGCTGTTGGAAAAGATATCTGAATCCGATTGGATTGGAATAATTCATAATGACAATCATAGCTTAAAAGTCGAAATGAGTATATTTGAACACAACGGAACAATTGTTTCACTTAATAAAATGCCTTGTGAACGAATCTAATTCCATTTTAACCCAACTTTCGCAACCTGGCAAAAGATTCATTGCTGTATTGATCGACCCAGAAAAATGCACCGATGACAAGGCTTTAAAAGTACTTCTTGAAAAGTCAGCTTTTGCTAAAATTGATTTTCTTTTTATTGGTGGAAGCACTGTTACACGAAAAGAATTTGACAAAGCCATAAATCTGATTCGAAGTTTAACCAAGATTCCACTTGTGATCTTCCCAGGTTCTGCCCAACAAATTTCTTCTAAAGCGGATGCGATACTTTATTTAAGTCTTCTCTCTGGTAGAAATCCTGATTTTTTAATTGGTCACCACATACAGTCAGCAACAGAACTTTACGACATGGATATCGAAGTGATTCCTACTGCCTATTTACTAATAGATGGTGGGACTCAATCTTCCGTTGCTTATGTAAGTCAAACCACCCCTATACCTAGAGATCAAAAATCTATTGTCAAACAAACGGCAATCGCAGGGAAATTAATGGGAAAAAGTTTGATTTATTTGGATGCGGGTAGTGGAGCTAAATTTAATGTGCCTAGTTCGATGATTGAAGAGTTGACTTTTTTAAATATTCCTATTATCGTTGGTGGTGGTATTCGTGATACAAACACGATACGCGATCTGCATGATGCGGGAGCGAGTGTGGTTGTAATCGGTAATAAAATTGAAGATGAAATCGATTTTCTTCTCGATATCAATAATTACAAGTCGAATTTGATTAGTTAAATTTCCAAACTCAAGTCCAATAAAGCGTTTACTAAATCTTAATTACTTGAGCGGATTTCCTATATTTATAAAATGATACTAAAACGACTTGCATCCATATTCTTTGCTATTGCCTTTCTAATGGGCCTTGTTTTATTTGCTGGTGTTGGTCGCACATACATATCAGTTAGTTCAGCTAAAATCATTTTTCTAAGCAGTGGGGCAATAGCTTTACTTTTTAATCTTTTAACATTCAAATCAGGGAAAAGCGATCCTGGATTTAATTTTGTGTTTTGGTTGGGAAGTATTATCCTTTTTATTGGATTGATCTTTTTTATCATGCATTGGCCCTACGCCTATTATATTTTCATGGCAGGTATGCTGACTGTTGGAATTTCCTTTTTCATAAATCCAAAACTTTTCCAAGAGAAATCGTCGAAGGATGACATACTTGATGACAGTCTTTAATATTGATTATTCGTGATGATAAGGTTCACCTTTTAGTATTGTCATTGCACGATATAATTGCTCAAAGAAAATCATTCGGATCATTTGGTGAGAAAAAGTCATTTTAGATAAGCTAATATTTCCTTGCGCAGCCTCATAGACTTCAGGTGAGAAACCATACGCTCCTCCAATCACAAATACAAGTGCCTTACCTCCAGCATTGAAACGCTGCTGAACAAAATTGGCAAATTCTAAGGAAGATAACAAACTACCTCTTTCATCAAGCAATATTAATTGTTCTCCACTTCCTAATTTTGAAAGTGTTTCTTTTCCTTCCATTTGCTTGATTTGCTCAAATGTTAATTTGCGTGCATTTTTTAAGTCTGGAATTTCAACCCGTTCTATTTGAACGTAGTGCTTAACCCGCTGCATATATTCATTTTCACCATCTTCAAGAAATTTCTTGCCTGTCTTTCCAATACAAATAAGCTTCACTTTCATGCTTCAAAAATAATAAATGTATCTCATCTGATGTGTAAACATAATTCTTCAGTCTCTAAACAACTTAACTAATTTCGTTACCTGAAGCATTGGTGTCATTTTGAAATTAAAGGCACAATTATTGCTGTAGCGCTGACATTAAATTCAATTTATGGGACTGATTTATTCTTTTTTAACCTCTCTTATAATTTCCCTTACAATTCAAAGTGAAATTCCATATTCTAGCTTAGAAAAGGCTTTCATTTCAAATGATGCAAGTGGAATCGTTGCAGAAGGAAAAGATAAGATTTTACTAAATATTTTAGGTAAAGAGGGTGCTTACAGTAAATCTCAAGCAGGATTAGTTCTTAAAGATTTCTTCACTAAAAAACCTGGGAACACTTTCAAATTCATTTTCAAAGGAAAGGAGTCTTCTGAGGGTTCTTTTGCTATTGGAACATATGAGAGTAAAGGAGAAAGTTTCCGTGTTACGATACATTTCATAAAGGAAGGTTCTGATTTCAAAATAGAAAGTCTAACTATTGAAAAATAGATCAAAAACTTGCCTTCAAACTCATATCAAGTGATTTAACGCTATGGGTAAGTGCTCCAACTGAAATATAATTTACTCCAGTTTCTGCAAAAGATCGTATCGTTTCTTCTGTTATTCCACCTGATGCTTCTGTTTCAAAACTAGCTGGTATTTTGTTTATAACACGTTTAATTTCATTCGGCGTAAAATTATCTAACATAATCCGATCAACTCCTCCAATTTGGAGAACTTCATCTAATTCTGATTCATTTCTTACCTCTATTTCTATTTTAAGGTTTTTTTCGGTTGATTTTAAATATTCATGGGTACGCTCTATGGCTGACTTTATTCCACCAGCATAATCGATATGATTATCCTTGAGCATAATCATATCGTATAAAGCATAGCGATGATTGTGACCTCCACCTATTCGTACGGCCCATTTTTCTAGGTAACGAATTCCAGGTGTTGTTTTACGGGTATCAAGCAATTTAGTATTTGTTCCATCAATCAATTTGACAATGCGATTAGTTTGCGTAGCTATGCCACTCATTCGCTGCATAAAATTTAACACCAAACGTTCCGTTGAAAGTATTGAGCGAGAACTTCCTTTGACAATAAAAGCAATATCACCTGAATTAACTTTTGATCCATCCTTAATAAGTACCTCAACTTCCAACTTTTCGTCAAAACGCTTGAAAATTCTTTCTGCTAATTCAACGCCAGCTAAAATTCCATTTTCTTTCACAATTAACTTTGCACTTCCTTGGGCTTCTTTAGGAACACATGCTAATGTTGAGTGATCGCCTTCTCCAATATCTTCTTGCAAGGCATTATCAATTATCTTATCAATCATACTGCAAATATAAGGAGTGTTTATTACTCCAAACAATAATATAAGAATGGATTGGAATATTGTAGACTTCATTCATCATTGGAAATGTTTTTCCAAGAAAAAATGTACTTTTGAAAAAAAGAGATTGTGAATACCCCTGAAGCTGCACCATTCATTGTTGACCGTAATTATTTATTTTTTACTCCATTAGATATTGCGGCAACAATTCTGGGTATCACAGTCATTTTTGTATTATTGTACCTAAGAAAACAACGAAACAAGGACAAAGAACATTTTAAATACCTTCTTCCTGCCTATTTTTTTAAAGCAATTTTCGTTACCGCCAATGCCCTATTTTACATAATAGTATATAAAGTTGGAGGTGATTCGATAGGTTATTGGGATGGTGCGGTTAAATTAAATAACCTATTTTGGGTTGATCCTTTGGCCTATTTTCAAGAAATATTTACTACTTCGGAATACCGCACGGCATATACAAATTTCACTATTGAAACAGGTTATCCAGACGGGCGTATTTATGCAGAAAGTGAAAGTTTTTTTATTAGCAAAATAGCTTCATTCTTTACTTTTTTTACATTCAAAGGCTATATTTTAATGTCCCTGATTTTTGCCTTCATAACAACCAATGCCTCTTGGAAACTGTTTGAATTAGTTAGAGGTTATAAACTTCATAGGGATTGGCATTTAGCGCTAGCGATATTTTTTATTCCATCTCTTAGTTTTTGGTGTGGAGGCATTTCAAAAGACACTGTTATTTGGGTGGCACTTTGTTATTTCTTACATCACCTATACCAACTTATTTCTATTGATAAAAAAGGGTCTTTCATCAACTGGATTGTTATTTTTATTTGCCTATATGTAATGCTTCAAGTGCGTTCATTCATGATTATAACGGTTTTAGTACCACTTCTTTTTGCTTATACAGCTCGATTGACCAAAAAATTTCAAAATCGCAAATTTGAACGAAATTTCATTCGCTTTTTCTTGATTTCTCTTGGGATTTCTGTCGTAATCTTCTTCTTTCAAACACCAGAAGCTGAAAAGTTTTTAACTGAAGCGGCAGTGATTAATCAAGATATGTCAACAAATAAAACATATGGAACAAATCGATATAACTTAAATATTACGGATTACTCACCAACGGGAATGCTAAGTGCCATTCCTCAGGCAGTGATTGCAGGTTTTTATCGTCCATTCATTTGGGAATCGCTCAGTGTCTCACTTTTTTTAAATGGAATTGAAAGTGTTATTTTACTTTACTACACTTTTCGGTTTCTTGTGAGTGCTAAAATTAGGCAGCGTATACAACTCATTCGAAAGCATGAATTCTTGATTTTTGGATTTTTCTTCGCTTTTATTTTAGCTTATTTTGCTGGATTTACATCTATTCTTTTTGGAGTGCTTGTTAGATTTAAAGCACCAGTATTGCCTTTCTTAGTAATTATTCTCACCTCCTATTACCTGAACGAAAAGGCACAAAAAGAACTCAAGAAAAAAGAGACGCTCTAATTACTTTAGTAACTTAATCCCATTTTACCAGTTAACTTATAGATCTCTAAAAAAGTATCCATCTTGTTAAACTGATTCTCGTAATGTTGAATTAAAGTGTTCTGATAATTATTCTGAAAAGTTGCTAATTCAATTGATGTTAAAGTGCCCAACTCGAACCTCTTTTGAGCTAAATCCCATGCTTTTGATGCATAATTCAAATTCTCAGCAGAGATGTCAACCAGCTTACTTCTTACTTTGTAGAGTTCCAAAACATTTCGCAAAGTTGTTACTAATGATTGCTCAATGCTTTCAGTGTTCAAAGTAGCAATTTCTTCTTGAATTTTTGCGACATCATAGGACCTTTTTGCTTTCCAATTATTGAATAAATTATACCTTAAATTAAAATTCCCATAGTACTGAAGCGTCTGAGTTTGAGCCTCTAGCAAATCATCCTTAATTTCTCGAAACCAAAAATAGGATGGTGTTATTCCAGCTTGAAAACTCAACGTTGGATACAAAAAAGTTCGCTGATAATTTGTTGCTGTTTTCTGTAACTCAAGACTGATATACTGATTTTTCAAGTTTTGATTGTTGCTCTTCATCTCTTCCAAGGCCTTATCGAAATCAACTAATGGGAAAGAAATTTCAAGTTTATCTGTCAATTCAGGAAAAGTAAGTGGAATTGAATCTGCTGAATTATTCATAATGAGTAACAAATTCCGCATGGCGTTTTGATACGAAATCTCCTGCACCAAGTAATTTGTGCTATCTGTAAAATACTGATTTCTGAATTGAAGCAACTCCAATGAAGATGATTTAGAATACTTTTCTTTTAACTCATAATACGCCATTCGTTTTCTAGAATATTCCTTCAATGTCGAAAATAGCAACATTCGCTCTTTCTGCAAACCGGCAGTATAATATGCTTTCAATACGTCTTGCACAGTTGTTTCTATAACTGCAAGAGAATTACCATTGCTTTGTTGCTCCAATAATTCTAACCTGTCCTTGGTTATAAACATTGAAAGACCAGAAAACAAGTTCCAATTTGCCGTTAAACTGGGTGTAATTCCCTGAGATAGAATAATCCCTGGAGTGAATGTAAACGGATTATTCGTATTATCTTGTATGGTATTATTTAAAGAAGCTCCAATTGTAATAGTAGGAAACATACCTGCCTCCATCCAATTGTTGTTTTTGTCAGCAATTTCTATTTGTTTCTCAGCAATTCTCACTTTAAAATTATTCTCTAAAGCAAGCGCAACCGCCTCTTTTGCTGACAATGTTTGTTGAGCAAAAACGGGCAATATACCACTAATCAATAAAATTGTACTAATCGTTCTCTGCAACTTCATTCGATTTTTTTTGTAATTTTAATATAGGTTCAACCGAAAGAGGATTTACCTTTTCCCATAACCAAACGCGTTTAACAAAGCATCTTGTTTCGTTCCAAAACAAAATTGCAGCTGGGTAGAAAAATAAGATGAAAATGGTTCCAAACAAAATCCCAAATGCAATTGAAGTAGCCATTGGAATCAAGAATTGGGCTTGCATACTTTTTTCAGCAATCATAGGTAACAACCCTGCTACTGTAGTTAATGATGTCAATAAAATCGGTCTAAATCGTGACGTAGCTGATTCGATAATTGCCTCTTTTGGTTGATACCCTTCTAAGAGCAAATCATTATAGCGATCAAGAAAGACAATGGCATCATTTACCAAAACTCCAATTAATGCAATCATACCAAAAGCTGATAAAAGCGATACTGGAATACCAACTAGTCCATGACCAATAATTGCCCCAGCAAGTCCTGCTGGGATTACCAGCATAATTAGGAATGCTTGTGAAAGACTATTATAATGAAGTGTAAGTATAATAAAGATTAAAACAAGACAAATAACCAAAACATATTGCATAGAGTTACCTGTTTTTTGGCTTCGTTCAAATTGACCAAGTTTCACGGCTTGAACGTCTGGATATCTTGCTGTTAATTGCGGAACTAAAGAATCGAATATTGTTGTATTCACAATACTTACTCGATCAGGGTCACTTGATTCTGCGTCAATTTTAATAATTCGTTGACCATTTCTTCGTTTTAAACTTTCTGGCGCTCTACCAAACGAAAAATCACAAATTTCATTCAGAGGTATGGCAGTTCCTAATGCATTCTTTATCTTCATATTCTCCAAATCCATCAATGAATTTCGATCTTCTTGTGGATATCGTACCCAGATTTTAACCTCATCTGTTCCTATGATGACTCTTTGTGCTTCTTGACCGAAAAATCCTTGACGAATTTGATTCAACACTTCCCCTTTTGAAATCCCATACATTTCTGCTTGGTCTTTCATTTTGATAGTTATTTCGTTTCTCCCCGGAGGCATGTTGTCTTTGATATTGATTGGACCATCCAACTCAGACATCATTTTTTTCATTTTGGATCGTGCTTCCAATAAGTTATTCTCATTTGTAGATGTCAAGCCCAATTCAATCTCTTTACCAAAACGATTGAATCCTCCAACATAAATATCTTGTGCTAATTGTCCTTCAGGAATTGAATTTAATCGTCGAATTATTCGATTCATCAAGGTATCCAATGGTGTTTTAGAGCGCTCAGCATCTATAAAAACACTAACGGAACCGGCATGATTTCCTGCTTGACCAAGATTTTGAGAAAATCCAATGTTACTGCTGAAATAGGTCATCAAATTATCCCCATTTTCACGCTTTATTCGATTGTTTTCTTCCAACATAATTCGTGTGGCTGTCTCCACAAACTTCTGTGTTTGTTTTTTATTATCTCCAGGATTATAAGCGGCTTCAATACTGAAGAAATCAGGTTGAATGTTTGGGAAAAAAGTAGCAGAAATGGTTCCCCCAGCAAGCATTCCGACTGTGATAATGGTAAAAATCATCGGGAAGAAAAAAGTCGCTCGATACCATTTTATTCTTGTTCCCACAACCATTTCTACACTTTGTTTATACCAGACATCTCTTACATGTTTAATACCTTTGTCCGCTCCCCCACGAATAATTATTTCAATTGGAGAATCGGTAAATCCTTTATAGCAAAGCACCGCACCTAATAAAAACAATACAAAAGGAAACAAAACTGAACCTAAACTGAAATTTGAATCTGGAAATATCCATCCACCAACTAGAACCACAACAACACCAATTACCATGATCAACAAACCTTTCAAAGTGGAAAAAGATGGATTCGTATTTTCTTCCAGCATGTTTTTGTGTGCAAGGTGAGCAGGAAGCATAAAAAATGCTTCAAATAAGGAAAACAATAAACAAGCTATAGCAACAAATGCCATCTCGCGCATCATTTCTAATCCCTCAACGAAGAAAAGCACTGAAAAAGCGACTACCGTTGTTATAACTGAAGAAAAGACAGAAGGTAAAACTTCCATTACTCCATCAATCGCAGCTTTATGAGGAGTTTTGCCTCTTTCAAAGTGAGAATAGATATTTTCGGCAATAACAATGCCATCATCCACCAAGATTCCAACTACGAGGATCATTCCGAACAAGGAAATCATATTGATGGTCATTCCATATGCCATTCCCAAAATGAACATTCCAAGGAATGAGAATGGAATTCCAAATGCAACCCAGGCAGAAAGTTTAACATTCAAGAATAGTCCAAGAAATATCAAGACCAACACCAATCCCTGCAGACCGTTTGATGTCAACAAATCAATACGATCATTCAACATACTATTGAATTCGTAGTAAATATCGAATTGAAACTTACTATTTTCTTTATTGAATTTATCTTGGTAATCGTGCAAGGCATCTGTGATCTTAGCAATATCTTCTTCTAGTGTTTTCTCAATTCGAAAAGACACCGCTGGCTTATCATTAAAGCGGGATTCTTGCGAATCTTCCGCATAACCTAAAACAACATCAGCAACATCACCAATACGGATTTTTTGACCTTCGCTCGTCGAACGGATAGCTATTGCCTCAATTTCTTCCTCTGTTGTGCCACGATCATTGGCCCGAATGCTCATCTCTTGCACACCGCCTCGAATCAATCCAGCAGTAATATCAATGTTTTTAGAACTAACGGCAGCTGAAATTTCTTGCATTGTTATTCCAAAACGCAAAAGACTTTCTTCGTTTACATTAATGGAAATTTCCTTCGTTGGAAAACCATTTTTTGCAATTTGAGTAATTTCTTTGGTATTCAATAAATCGCGTTCTACCTTGGTTGCGATATCGATTAGTTCTACATCACTCGTTACTTTCGATTTAGCAGAGATGCCAACGAAAGCCGCCATACTTCCCATTCCACCTGATTTTAATCGTGTGATAATTGGTCGCTCAGCGCCCTGAGGAAAGGAATTAATTGAATTGATTGAGTTCTCAACATCGCTCAGCAATTCGTCCATATCCGTGTCGGCATATGCTTTAATTGTGACGGTTGCGATATTTTCATTAGATGTCGAATTGATGTCTTCAATTTCCGCGAAACCTTTAACAGCCTGTTCAACCTTGATTGTCACACCTTCTTCCATCTCTGTAGGCGAGGCTCCTGGATAAAAAACTGAAACGATAATGGTATTTGGATCTAATTCAGGAAAAAAAGATCGCTTCATTGTAAAGATTGAAAACAGACCAAAAAGTACAATGATTGCAATAAATGCATTCCCCCAAACAGGTCTTTTAACAAAAAACTCTATTAATCTTCTCATGAGTTTTAACGTTTAATCCCTTTATATTCCTTAATCGAAGCAGATGGCTCTACTTGCTCCAAAACCACCTCATCACCGTCATTAAGTCCACTGATATAAAGTGAATCAGGTTTAGCTCCAACCACAATTATCTCGCGCTGAACGAGTTTATTGTCTACCAAGACATTCACTTTATTCCCTTTCGCAGCATTTCTTGGAATGGCAAAACTCTCTTGAGAAGCTTGTTGGTTAATTTCAACATTCACATACTGACCGTTGTAAACATTTTCAGCACTAGATGAGCGTATTGAATAATATACATCGATTGATTGTGTCTTTTGATTAATGACATCTGAAATACGAATTATTTTACCCGTTCCGATTTCAATACCATTTGGATCTGTGAATCTTGCACCTCCTTGTTTTTGGAAACTTTTAATACTTGTCATTGAAATTGGCACTTTCACTTCAAAATCACCTGTTTTCGCTATTCGTGCAATTTTACCGCCCGGATTTGCAATTGAACCAGGCTCGGCATAAACATCTAGAACTGTTCCGCTAAATGGAGCTAAATAAAAATATTTCTCCATTCTAGATTCTTGACTTTTAATCGAATAATATTCTGTTAAAATACCTTTCGATGTAATGAACATTCTTTCCTTCGACGATTTAATTGCTGGTAAAGCGGGCAATCTCATTTCTGGTTTTAAATCTTCCATAAAATTGAGCCATTTGTTCTTTTCTGAATTGAAATCCAACTCAATATCAGCCATGGCACCTATTACCAAATTAGCCAATTGCGATTTTCGCGAATTTAAAGTGTAAAAAGCCTCTTCTTGATTCACTTTATATAACAATTGATTGGCTTTAAACTTCATACCAGGTTTCAGCATGAAATCTCCTTTCTCAAGCTTTCCTTGTACTTCAAAGGAAACATCAATCTCCATAGTCGGAGAAATTTGCCCGTAAGAAACCATTTGCAATAAGTGCATTTCATTTTTCACAATACTTGTCGGTATAAACAAGGTTGTCATCGCTTCTTTAGATTCTTTTACTACCTCCTTTTTATTTGATTTTACTCGGATAAATACGAGTGCTGTTAGTACAATGAAAATAGCAATGAGGATGATTTGATTTTTTTTCATAACATATGATAAAATGCGACTGCAAAACTACCACTTACAATGGTATGCAAATCAAAAAAAGGACAAAAGGTTGAAAAATAATTTAAGTTATCTAAAAGCGATTTTCAAAAAGTATTTCACTCAAACGTTTTCGTTGTTTTTCCATTTGATTCATGGCTTCTATTTGTTTTACAACCAAAAAAGAATACTTCCATTGGAAAGAGAAAGATTGCAGAAATCGAACGAAATAATAAGCAAACATACCTGCAATTGGCATTGAAA
>JBIIKG010000139.1:0-7720 GCA_044233275.1 Crocinitomicaceae bacterium
GCTCGAAATTATAATGGGGACCAGTCAGTTTTAGAAATCGATTTGATGGGAGAATAGCGCCAACTAATTTAATCGCTCCAACGAATTTAAAAAAATATAGCTCGTTCGAGCATCTTGCTCGGACGGGCTATATTTTTTTTTGCTCGGACGGGCTATATTTTTTTCTCGGAAGTACGATATTATTACCTCCCTACAAATTCTTTATCCCCATTTGCTCTATCGTTGGCAATGTCTCGTAATGAATTTTGATAGAATGTTCCCCTGGCAATAAATCAATGAAATTATCTTCGAAACGAATACCTAGGATGTTTGAATATAACCAACACGAACGCGCATAATGCTTGTTTTTGATAACAACCGTAGCAGTCTTTTTGATTGGATCAATATTAATGATACTTAGTTTAAAATCACTTAAATCCGCTTTTGTGTATGAATGAGGTAATTCAGAGAAGGTACGTTTCATGGTCTCTCCTGCCCCATTCTTCCATTCGAATTGTACGACTAAATTTTTGTTCGGATAATACTCGCGTATACAGGCAAAATTAATCAGTTGCTTGTCAACTCCTTTCACTACTAAATTCGTTTCAACTGATTCTAATTCGTGACCTTTTAAATCAAATATTTTGAAGGTCAAATCGCTTTGAACGGTATCCACTTGATCGGAAAGTAAATAGTACTCAAATTGATTTACAGCAGTCTCCTTGCGCAGAATGGCAATGTTCTCATAATCTTTGCGCACTTCGTGCTGTAACGCTTTCCAATTGCCATAATAATCGATACTTGACCAAGATGGTGCCGGCCAGCAATCGTTCACTTGCCAATACAAGGTTCCCATACAACGCGGCGCATCTAAACGATGACCTGTCACTGCCATGCTTACTGCAGTTGCCTGTGTTAATTGCGAATAATAAACGAAATCTTCAAAAGTCGCTGGATTTCCATAAAGCAATTTGGCATGTTTTAAAATCATTCCATTGCCGACATAACTTTTCTGGTGATGCTTCATCACGTCAGACATCACATCCCACTCACTTTTTTCTGAAAAGCGCAACAAGGTTGAATATTCTGGGAAACTTTGGAATCCGTATTCAGCATTGAAACGACCTATTTTCTTCGCGAAATCGCTCATTGGATCTTTTCCGTGCCACACACCCCAATAGTGCTGTGAACCGTGATTGTAGTATTCATCTTTCCCCCAATTGCTCAAAGGAGACGTATGGATGTAAGGCAAACTTGAATATTCAGCAACGGATGTTGGCAATAGTTTTTTGAACAAACGATCGTACGATTCTTCAATTTCCTTGGCGTCTTTTCCGTACAAATTGTATTTCACTTGGAAGCCCCAATTCTTCCACGCAATATCCACTTCATTGTTCCCATTGAACAATACGACACTTGGATGTGCCGCAATACGTGGGATTTGGTAAGCAACTTCTTCTTTCACATTTTGAAGAAAATCAGGATCACCGGGATACATCGCACAAGCGAACATGAAATCCTGCCAGACCATTAAACCTAGTTCATCACATGCTTCAAAAAATGCTTCATCTGGATAATAACCTCCACCCCAAACACGCACCATGTTGAAATTACTTTTCACCATTTGCTCGACCATCGTGCGCAAATCTTGATCTGTCACGCGTGAAGTAAAAATATCTTGTGGAATGTAATCGCCACCTTTACAGAAAATTGGTCGATCATTCACTTTGATGACGTAACTTGTTCCCCATTGATCACTTTCCATTACCAATTCGCTTTTTCGAACCCCAAAACGAACTGATTTCTTGTCGATTAAAACATTGTCAGCAGTGTAAATCTCCCATTCATCGTTGTATAAAAATGCCTCACCTTGACCTTGTGGCCACCATAGTTTGGGATTGTTTATTTCCACTTCTCGTTCCAGCTTAAATCCACCTTCTTCCATCACTACATCGCCGAAAAGTTTGCTTTTCCAAACGGCATTTTTGGGACAAACCTTTTCAAACATAATCTCCATTTTAAGCTGTGCCATGGTGTCAGCAATCGCTAAAGTTGAAACAGTTGAATTGGTAATTCTCGGATGTGAATAGCAGCGAACATTTACAGGTTTTAAAAAGCCAATCGTATTCATGCGCATTGACCAATCCCAACCAAATTGAAACTGCGGTTTGCGTGTGTAAGGTGCAATAGCAATTTCGTTGACATCATTGGGTGCAGGAAGATGATAACTTGCTTTCTTATAAGCTTCCTTGTGATATAAAACGGGAGGATAAAATACAACCTCAATGCGATTCTCTCCAGCGATCACTTTATCCTTCACATCAAAATGATAGGGACGAAAAGCATTCTGAGCAAAACCAATTAATTGTTTATTTAAAAAGATTTCAGCATAGGTATCAATTCCTGGAAAATCCAATTCGATAAATTCCGTATTTAAATCAGTTGGCATTAATTCAAACGTAGTTGAAAAACCCCATGTTTGTTCTTCAATCCAACCAAATAGATTCTCATTCTTACCGTAAAACGGATCAGGTAAATCACCATTGGCAATCAATTTTTCTTGAACCGAACCGTGCGTTCCAGCATCCACATTCTTCAAGGTCTTGGGATTCATGAATGACCAATCCAACACAATATTTCTCTGCGCAACCAAATCCGTAGCCATAAGCAAAAGAAGAATAAGTACTATTTTCATTTTTATATTTTGTTATGTTCACCACTGAGCCACAGAGTACACGGAGGTTTT
The DNA here is from genome assembly GCA_044233275.1 of Crocinitomicaceae bacterium. Classification (GTDB taxonomy): domain Bacteria; phylum Bacteroidota; class Bacteroidia; order Flavobacteriales_D; family Crocinitomicaceae; genus M0103. The sequence goes on from JBIIKG010000139.1 coordinate 2,726, forward strand.
GCTCTAACTTCTAACATCTAGCTCTAACATCTAGCTCTGGCCTCTAGCTCTAGCATCTAGCTCTAACATCTAGCTCTAGCCTCTAGCCTCTAAAAATCACCAAGAACGATTAAACTCCGCATCCACCATTTTCTCCGTTTTCGCAGTCTTCAACGCATAATTAAATCCATTGTAAACCGAATAGGAACCAACGTTTCCTTTTTTATCAATTGCCAAGAAGCAGCATTGTAAATTTGTTAAATCTGTGTGTTTTGACAAAATACGATCGACCGCCATTTTGCAAGCTTCCTGTGGGGAGAATCCTTGACGCATTAATTCTACAACGGTGTGACTTCCAGCGATGCGAATAATTGCTTCTCCCAATCCAGTTGCTACCGCTCCACCAATTTCGTTGTCAATAAACAAACCTGCACCAATAATAGGCGAATCACCTACTCTTCCGTGCATTTTGTATGCCCAACCGCTCGTTGTGCAAGCGCCACTGATGTTGCCAAATTTATCCATCGCCAACATTCCGATCGTATCGTGATTCTCGTGATTAATTTCTGGTTTCGTGTATTCGTCTTTATGCTCTTTACGCCATTTTTTCCATTCTGCTTTCACTTCTGGAATGGGCGTTTTAATTGTTTCAAATCCGCGATCCAAGGCAAATTTCTTTGCGCCTGCGCCAACGATCATAACGTGCAGTGTTGTGTCCATAACGGCTCTTGCAACTGAAATCGGATGTGCAATTCCTTCTAAAAATGCGACAGAACCACAACGCGATTTTTCGTCCATGATACATGCGTCTAGCGTTACATGACCATCACGATCTGGCATTCCGCCAATTCCAACACTTCTATTGGTTAAATCGGATTCGGTAACCATAACACCCTTTTCGACAGCATCAATTGATTTTCCACCATTTTGAAGTACTTGCCAAGCGCCCGCATTTGCCGCTATTCCATGATTCCAAGTCGAAATAACGATTGGAGAAAAAACAGTTTCCCCCGTTTCTACGCTTGAATAATCACTTAAAATTTCACCTGCTTTTGCTGGCCGAAATAAACTCAAGGCTGCTCCAGCCAATCCTAGTTTAAAAAAAGTTCTTCGCTGAAGTGCTGCCATTTCTTAATTATTTGCTTGTTCTTTTGATAACCATGCCTGATAAATCTTTGCATATCGTTCATGATCACTATAATCAACTGCGAAATCATGGTAACCCGAATAATCAGGTTTTGCCATCATAAAAATGAATTTGTTATTGTCGCGATTCAACACAGCATCAACAACTCCCGATGGAGGAATACAGATTGGTCCAGGAGGAAGTCCGTTGATTTTATAGGTATTATATTCGCAATCAATGTCACGGTGAACATACAACAAACGCTGTACGCCATCCAATTCATCTCCCCAACAGTATTTAAACGTTGGATCTGACTGTAATTTTATTCCTTGTTTAATTCTATTCAAATATAATCCTGCAATAATCGGCCATTCATCAGGTCGGCGTGATTGCTCTGAGTAAACAATACTTGCCAAGGTAACTGCTTGCGAAGGTGATTTCAAACCAATTTCTTTCAATTTAGTTTTACGTGCTGATGTCCAAAAATTCTTAAACTCAGTTGCCATGCGATCTACAAATTGCTTTTCATCTGTATCGTAATACATTTTATACGTATTCGGCAAGAACATCGCTGGGATTTGCTCTTTCGTGAATCCATATTTATCCAATGTTTCTGGATTGGTCAAGTAAGCCACCAAAACGGCACTGTCCATCATTACATTCGCACTAGCTTTTCCAGCCATTTGAAAGATATCGCGACAATTAGCGAAAGTTACAGTTACTTCTGCTTCACCATTTCCATTCCCAGCTGCGTTTAGCTTAAAGCCATTCAATAACGTACGGTATTGCGTTCCTGGTTCGATTATATATTTACCTAGAGCGATATTTTCTTTTGTCAATTCTTTGTATTCACCAACTTTAATGAAGGCATTGGTATTGGAAATGACCCCTTCCTTTTTCAATGCTTCCGCCAGTTCTTCTAAACTGAGCGCTTTGTCAATGAAAAAATCTACTTGAGCAGTATTGTCAGACTGTGTGCGACTGCTCAAATACAAACTAATTTTTGGGAACGCTAAAACGCCACCAATCACCACAATTGCCAATGCAATCCAAATTACTTTTTTAGACATAATTGTAAACTTATTTCATCAATTCTTTCTCCTTTGTGTAAAAACCATTCTTTGCGGACACCTGTTCGTTCAAATCCACATTTTTCGAAGAGTTTTACACTTTCCATATTATCTGCTTGAATGGAGCAATACAAATTATGCAAAGCTAAAATTACCCGTGCATATTCGATCATTAACGCCAAACTTTCAGATGCATATCCTCTGTGACGATCAGCTTTATCGCCAATCAATATTCCAACGGCTGCCTTTCCATGACGGAAATCAGCATCATATAAATCGATTGCACCAAGAGCTTCTTTGCTGTCATTCAAACAAATAATTAAACGTAATTGTCCCGTAGAACGAATATGTTGTTGCTGTTCGATTAATTGCAAAATGGCGTGCATAGAAAAAGGAACCTCCGTATCTGTGACTTTCCAATGGGCAGGATTATTTTCCCACACCATCAATTTAGTTGCGTCAGCTGGCTCAACCGGTCTAAGAAATACTGTTTTTCCTTTTAGCATTGTTTAATTTTTGTAAACGCTCATTAATTGCGTCCATCGTATATTCTGGTAAGCCTTTATAATCTGATTTCAAATGTAAACCAAAAATAGATTTGAGCAAGTCTTCATTTGATAGGAAAAGTAAGAAAGTGCTCAGTTGTTTAACATCTTTTGGATGTTCAAAAATTTCCAACAGTGGTGTCAAGCAGGTTGCTTCATTCGCTTCAGCCTTAGAATAGTTAGAATAGACTTCGGAAACAACTGCGTGAGCAACGTTTTTATTCACTTCTATTAAGAGAAAAGGAATATTCTTTTTTTCAATGAGTGCGGCTGTTTTTTCGATTGGCAGATTCAAATCTGTTCCCTTTGCCTTTAAACTGAAATATTTACCGTTAACTGAGCATCCAATGTGCGGTGGAATTTTATCTGCATGCCAAATCCACAAATACAAGTGATTCGAATTTAGTTTTGTGAAATCAAGTTGTTCGCAGTGTTGAACGATCATTCTAGCATTCTATTTCTCCGTGAAAAACAAACATTGCTGGACCAATTAATTGAATTCGGTCGAAGGCACCTACTTCATTTCGAGTGAAAGCTACTTTTAAATCACCGCCTTTGACATGAACATCAATAGTGTGACTTCCAATTAAATTTTCTATCGCTCCATAAACTAATGCAGCTGCTGTTGCGCCAGTTCCGCAAGAAAGTGTTTCATCTTCTACTCCGCGCTCATAGGTCAACAAACGAATGGCATTCATTCCTTCAATTTCCATTGCATTCACGTTAATTCCTTCTTTCTTGAAAGTATCAGAATAGCGAATCAACTTCCCTAATTCAACAATATTAATGGTCGATATATCTTCCACACACGAAACGAAGTGTGGTGAACCTGTATCCAAAATGGCATTTTTCTCATGCAATTCGATGTGTTTCATCGCTTGCATTTCCAAGTAAACTAAATCGTCTTTTTTCTCTGCCTTATGTTTTCCATCTATTGCCCAAAATTGAACTTTAGCAACATCAATACCCAAGGTTTCAGCAAAAGCGACACTACAACGTGCACCATTTCCGCAAAAACTTTTTGATCCATCTGAATTGTAATAATCAACCTCAAAAGCGAAATTTTGAACCGCATTCAATTTGATTAATCCATCCGCTCCAATGCCAAATCTTCTATCGCACAAGAACTTAATCTGATCAATCGATAAATCATTGTATCTCCCATCTAAATTGTCCAGCATGATAAAATCATTGCCTGTACCTTGATATTTTGAAAAGACTAAATTCATGGAAGTAACTTTCTGCAAATGTATCGTTTTTAGTCAGAAATTTATCAATTGAGCTTAACATTCTTTAACACGCTAAGCACAACAAATAAAGAGATAATCGTGTTAATTCGTAGTTGCAAACTTTAATTGTATGAACATGAAAAACAACATTAGAACCCTTGGTCTTGGTCTGATCGGCGGGCTCCTTCCATTTGGAGCGTATTTACTGTTAAATGGTCATTCCGAATTGAATTTATCAGATCAAGTAATTGACGGAAACAGATTTAACAACGCACGAGCGGTAAATATGGATGGTGGAGCTAATCTGCCTGACTTCAGAGACGCTTCAGAAAATTCACTCAACTCCGTTGTTCACGTAACCACAAAAGTGGTAAAAACACAATTTCAACGCGATCCTTTTCAAGAATTCTTTTATGGTCCAGGAGCTGGAGGTCGAGAATTTAAACAATACGGATCAGGTTCAGGTTCAGGCGTAATTGTTTCATCTGAAGGATATATTGTCACAAACAATCACGTGATTGATGAAGCAAGTGAGATTGAAGTTACGTTAAATGATAATTCAAAATATACCGCAAAGATTGTAGGTTCAGATCCGTCAACAGACATTGCCGTTTTAAAAATTGAAGGAAAAGGATTCACACCAATTTCAATTGGGAATAGTGATGACCTGCGCATTGGCGAATGGGTATTGGCTGTTGGAAATCCTTTCAATTTAACATCTACTGTCACTGCAGGAATTGTTTCTGCGAAGGCACGTAACATTAATTTATTGTCAGACCGCACAAACAGTTCTGTGGTTCCAATTGAATCCTTCATTCAAACAGATGCGGCTGTGAATCCAGGCAACAGTGGTGGAGCTTTGGTGAACACAAAAGGTGAATTGGTGGGAATCAACACAGCGATTGCTTCGCAGACAGGAAGTTATTCAGGTTATTCGTTTGCCGTTCCGGTGAATTTAGTACAAAAAGTCATGCGTGACTTAATTGATTACGGGGTAGTACAGCGCGGATACTTAGGCGTTTCGATTGCGGATATCAATCAAGAAT
>JBIIKG010000140.1:0-7700 GCA_044233275.1 Crocinitomicaceae bacterium
TTCTCGTTTGGTGAGGGTAATGGGAATCTTTCCATCTTTCACTTCACCCATTTCTACTTCAGGTTGGAGCTTTAGCTCTTGCATATTACGAGTATCAGGCAATGGTTCTCCTTTCATGACTTTTTCCCATAAACCAGGCAACCAATAACGATCTTTCAGCTGAGAAAACTCGATTATTTCCAAGCCTTTGGTCCAATACATAAGTTCCATGGCTTCTGGGGACGCATCAAACAAACCGGAGGGGTGAAGGTGCACCCATTTGTTAGGGTCGGAGTCGAAAAGAAAATGTTGAACCAATAATTTCCCACTAAAAGTATCCCAAAAAATGATACTCCCATCCCATGAAGAAGTAAGTACGGTTTTTCCATCGGGACTATAGTTGGCTGAAGTTATCCAACTCGTATGTCTTAATGTTTGCAATAGCTTTCCTGAGTCCGCCTTCCAAATACGCATTGTATTATCTCTTGACGAAGTAAGTATGGTTGTGCCATCAGGACTATAGTTAGCCGAAGAAACAACACCAGTATGTCCTTCTAGATTATGAAGTAGCTGTCCTGAGGCCACATTCCATATGCGCGCTGTCTTATCTTCAGACGCAGTTACCACGTTTTTTCCATCAGCACTAAACTTTGCAGAATTTACACCTTGCTTATGTCCTTCTAGTATTTGAAGTAGCTTTCCTGATGCTACCTCCCAAATGCGTGCTTTGTAATCCGATGAGGCAGTTACTACAGTTTTTCCATCTGAACTAAAAACTGCGGAGTGGACACTGGAAGTATATCCTTCAAGGGTTTGAAGTAGCTTTCCTGAGGTCACCTCCCAAATGCGCGCTGTGTTATCTCCAGATGCAGTTACCACGGTTTTACTATCAGGGCTATAATTGGCTGAATTTATCAAACGGGTATGTCCTTCTAGTATATGGATGAGTTTTCCTGATGCTACCTCCCAAATGCGCGCTGTATTATCCCATGATGCAGTGAGTACTGTTTTTCCATCGGGACTATAGTTTACTGAAGATAAATAATCGGTATGGCCTTCTAATGTTTGCAGCTGTTTTCCTGAAGTTACCTCACAAATGCGCACTGTGTTATCGTCTGCTCCAGTCGCCACCAATTTTCCATCAGGACTATAACATGCTAAATCTACAGAAAGAGTATGTCCTTCTTGTGTTGATTGGAGAAGTTTTCCTGAGTGAACTTCCCAAATTCGCGCCTTGCTATCGCCGTTTGCAGTTACCACCGATTTTCCATCAGGACTATAGTTAGCTGAAAACATAAAACCTTTATGTCCTTCTAGTGTTTGGATGAGCCTTCCGGAACCTACCTCCCAAATTCGAGCTACATTATCTCCAGATGCGGTTACCACCGATTTTCCATCTGGACTAAAGCTGGCTGAATATATCTCAAAGGTATGTTCTTCTAGTGTCTGTATGAGTTTTCCAGAAGCTACCTCCCAAATGCGTGCTTTGTAATCCGATGAGGCAGTTACCACGGTTTTGCTATCAGGACTAAAATTGGCTGAATTGACAGACCAAGTATGTCCTTCTAGTATATGGATGAGTTTTCCTGATGCTACATCCCAGATGCGGGCGGTGTTATCCCCGGATGCCGTTACCATCGATTTTCCATCAGGACTATATTTTGCAGATGTCACATAAACAGTATGTCCTTCTAGTATTTGGATTAGTTTTCCTGAAGCCACCTTCCAAATGCGCGCTGTACCATCACCTGACGCAGTAAGTACGGTTTTACCATCAGGACTAAAGCTGGCAGAACTTACCGAACTAGTATGTCCATTAAGTGTTTGAAGTAGTTTTCCTGAGGCCACATCCCAAATGCAAGCTGTGCTGTCCCCAGATGCAGTTACCACGGTTTTTCCATCAGGACTAAAGTTGGCTGAATTTATAAAACCAGTATGTACTTCTAGTGTTTGAAGTAGCTTTCCTGAGGCGACCTCCCAAATGCGAGCAGTTTTATCTCCTGATGCAGTAACTACGGTTTTCCCATCTGGGCTAAAGCTAGCGGAGTTGACCGACTCTATATGTCCTTCAAGAGTTTGGAGTAATTTTCCTGAGGCGACCTCCCAAATGCGAGCAGTTTTATCCCCTGATGTAACTATGGTTTTCCCATCTGGACTAAAGCTAGCGGATGTTAAAGGAGAAGAGTGTCCCACCGGCAAACCCAACTTCAGCTCTTGCGCAAAAAATCCAAAAGAAATGCAACAAATGAAAAGTACTACGTGATATTTGAACGACATTGGATTTATTTAAGATTCTAAACAAATATACTTCATTTCTAAGTATTTAAATGATTTAGAAACCAATACACCATTCTGTACTGAAATTCCTTTTTGATTCAGTGGGAATGGATAGGTTTGTACGAATAATTTAAAAATATCAGGTAAATTAATTTAATTTAAATCTATTTCTCCGATAGTCAATAAATTGCTTAGAAAAAAAATAAGTACCCCGACTGAGGTACTTATACAATTTTATTAAGAGAATATTTTAAAAACAATAGGCCAATTTCACGACCAATTGGTTGACAGGAAGTTTGGCTTCAAAGGTTTCTGTTGTAATATTTCCTGTGTAACCATATTTATTTTCATAGCTTCCTTTGTCAATGTATTTTGAGGATTCAATCCCTAGCAGTACACTTTGGTATTTAACTGAAAATCCAAAGGATTTTATTAAGGCAAAAGAACCTGATTTTCGGGCTATACTTTGACTGTAATCTGTGATTTGTCCATCATAAGTGATTGCTCCACCAAGACTAGCAGATGGCAAAAAGTCGTAATAGAAAATAATTCTGAAATCGGTTTCTCTTAGAGGCGAAAACACAACTGCTGGTCCACCACCACCACCAACTTTAGCAAAACTACTGTATGTATATTCATCATAGGGAAAACCCAAGCTTTCATATGAAAAAGGTTGAAGACCACCCATTATTTTTAATGATATTCCTAAATCTAGAAAATAAGGAAGTCGATTATTGATAAGATTCAATCCAGCAATACCGCTAAACCCTCCTTCAAAACCGGCTGTAGCACCCATTCCTGCGAACCCTTGTAAACCTTGTTGAATGCTGTTAGAACTTGAAGGTTTATTTGCCATTGCACTTCTTGGACTCAAGAGCGCGACGTAAATATTTCCGAATGAGATACTTTCTTTTCCAGAATTCGAGTTGTCTGAGCTGTAAGTAGAGTTTTCATTTCCGAATGGATACAAAAGAATGGAATAAGCTTCTGATCCCTCAGTCATATCGCTTTGGTATAGAAAAATTCGGATTTTTCCTTTTTCAAACAATTGCGCATTTTCTTCTTCATCAGTATCAATTGACGTAACTGTACTTTTTGTTATCACGTATCCCGAACGCTCCATAAATGCATAATAATCAAGAAAATACTCTCGACTCGTAAAGTTGTACTGCAAAACCCTTGGATTCAATTCATAGTTCACACCTTCACCAAATTTACTGAATTGCTGTCTTTCATCCTCTAATCCGTCATACGAAAAACCTTTCAATAGCAATGCTTTTTCTAGCTCTTTCGGGTTTTTACGCGAAAGTCCCAATAATTCATTTAATGTTGAGAAGGATTGAGCAAATGCTTGATTTGCAGTGATGATTAGCAATAAAAAGAAAATAATTTTATTCATATTTTAACTTGAAAGGGTTATACATTATAAATTCTTGGTAAAAATAAACTATTAGATTTATAATCAGAGCGATTCTAATCACTTATTCATAATTCAATAATTTTAAATTCATTTTAAAAAATATGTTTTATTGACAGAAATGAAAAATTGATTAAAAAGTACATTCGGAATTATTTTCAGAAAGGGACTTCTTTTCTTTCGTCAGATACCAAGAAACGTTCTAAACTTAAAAGGTTAACTAAAAATTGAAATAATATTTTTAAAATATGCAAAAACAAAAAAGGTCGAACAAATTTGTCCGACCTTTTAATCATGTTTTGAATTCGAATTTTGTGAAAACATACACAGAACACGACAATCGCTATAAAATTATTTGAGCTTATCCGCTTTTTCACGCGCTTCACGCATAATTACATCAGCCTTAGCGTCGCCTTCTTTTTCGATTTTCACTGCTTTTTCTTCAGCTTCTTTCACTAGTTTTTCACCCGCTTTTTTCGCCGCTACTTGTTTGATAGGGTTACTTCCAGCTTGATCCATTAAGGCTTTGGCTTGTTTTGCGGCTTCACTGCGGACAGAATTCGCTGCTTTCTTTGCTTCTGCTTTTAATTTATCAGCTTGCTTTTGTGCGTCCTCTAATAATTGTTGTTTTCTCTTCTCCAGTTCAGCCTTTGCTTCATCCACTTTATCATTGATAATTGCTTTAACCGTATCCTTCACGGTTTCTTTCACATTGTTAATCAAATCATCTTTCAAGTTTCCTGATGCTTCTAATAATGCTTCTTTGAAGTTACTTGAAATTTTCGGATCCATAACCGTCCCCAGAACATCCAACTTTACTGGAATGGCATCCGGCAATGTTTGCACATTTAATTTAGGAGCCAAAGAGTTCAGTTTGGAAATAGCCTGTTCGACACTCTTTATCATTGCGGCTGGAATCTCTTCTTTGGGAATCATCATTTTTAAATCGTAGTCAATTGCTTGATCAAAAGAAGTAAATCCAGAAACCGTCGTTTTGATTTTTCCAAGATTTATATCAAAAGGTTTCACATTGACCTTGCCATCTGCAAATTGGAACTTAGCCTTCACGTCCTTAATCGTTTGTTTTGACAATTTACTTATATTCAATACTTCTCCCATTTTTTCAAATGGTTTGAAACCTGAAATAGTTACCGTACTAGTTGATAAATCACCAAGACCTGTTAAAGAGCTGTAAATAGGTGAAAAATCAGCGGTTAGATCAGATTTCATTTCCATTGTTGAACTAATTCTTCCTTGCGTGTATTTAGCAATTGGAGCCAATTTATCGATTGTTACAAAATTCTTAGCCAATTGTTGAATGTCAATATCTTTCAATGAGTAGGCAAAATCGATTGTTGGTTTTGCGTGATCTCGTGTGTCGTAGCTACCACGAAGTCCAATAGAACCGCCCATTGCATTCATCGTGACACCTTCTAATTTGGCAACTTCTTCTTTCATTTTAACATCACCCGAAACATTTTTAATATCGAAACCATTGTAATGAAGATTTCCAATTAATGTATTCAAAGCGAAATCAACATTGTTGGGAATTAACAAAGGTTCTGATGAGGATGACGGTTCAGTAGCAGCAGGTTCCGTTGCTGCAGTCGTTGGAGATAGATTCATTAGCTCATCCAAATCAATGTTTTTACTTATAAAATTGAAATTACCTTTTAATAATTCATCTCTAAAAATATAACCCATGTAATTGTCGATGGTTCCATTCATTTGGAAATCAGATTTTCCAGTTTTTGCAATGAGTTTTTCAAGTGCCAAGTTTTTAGGGGAGAAACGGAAGATCATTTCATCAATAGCGACATCGTTCGAAAGATCTTTTGATTGATACAACATGTTTTTTAATGTCAATAAACCTTCTGCTTTGAACGCTTCATAATCTTCTCTTTCCAAAGCACTCATTCTTCCATCCAAATGAACATCAGCATCTAATTTTCCGTTGTAGGATTCTCCTTCTGCCATTGGAACGAAATTTTTCAAGGTTGCTAAATCCATTTTCGCCATGATGTTTGAAACCAATAAAGGATCAGTCATTGGATTGCGCATTTTCAAATTAGCATCAATAGAATTCCCACCGAATAACGCATGGAATTTATCGACATCGATTGTCATTTTGTCCATGTCTTCACCACCTGCGAATTTAGATCCAGCTTTCACAGCAATATTCGTAATAGATCCAGGTAAATCTGGGTAGCGAATAGAAGCTTTGTCTATGCCCAATTTGAAATCCCACCCAGGCATGTTTTTATCATCCATTTTACCTTTCACAAATCCACCCATTTCTAAGTTTCCTTTTGAAACCATGCTCTCATAACCCGTATGATAAAAAGCAGGAATCAATGATAAGAAGTCTTTAAAACTTGCTTTCGAAGCATTTAATTTTAAATCCATATCATCATATCCTTCAAACATTTCGTAGAATCCATCTACCGAGAAATCAAGCGCATTTAGTTTGAATTGATTTTCTTTTAAGGTGAATTTGGACGATTTATCAGTGAATTCCATGAGGATATTCATCACTACATCCGTTTTTACATCGGTTAAATACGAAACGCCATCCATTTCAAACGTAATTTTGTCCATATTGGTAGTCGTTTCAAAATCAATTACATCAGCTGTCAAATCACCCGTTCCCACATGTGTCAAATTGGCAATATCCATGGACATTGCGCTAGGTTCATCTATGTATTTAACATTTCCTTTTGTGATGCTATATTCTTTAAGGGAAAGTTTGAAGTTCGATGGCTCTGCAACTTCTTCAGGTGTTTTTACTGAATCTGGTTTAACGATATCGTAATTGGCCAATCCACTATTCAAAATGCGCACATCAAAAGTTGGTTCAATAAGATGAATTTCATCAATCTCTACTTGATCTCCAGATACAACACTCCAAAATCCAACATGGGCCACAAATTGTTTGATGTTCATTAATTCGATATCCTTAAATTCATTGATACCTTGAAGTTTTGTATCGTTTAACTCAACTGTCATGTTTGGAAAAGTACTGATGAAGGTTAAATCAAATTCGCCAATTGTTAATTTAGCGTTCAATGATTTGTTAACTTCTTTAATTACGCGTTCCTTGATTTCATCCTTAAAAACAATCGGAATAATAATCAAGGCAGCAATCAATAACAATAAGGTTATTCCAGACCATTTTAGAATTCGGCGAAATAGGCTTTTTTTCTTCTTTTCTTTCTTTTCCATACGACGTTAAGCTTTGATTTTGCGATATTTGTTTTTTAAGGCTTTTATTAACTTGTAAAATTAACAAATTATGCGTCGATTTATTTTATTGTTGTTCTTAATATTTTCGTTTCAAGGCATGAGTCAAATTGTTATTGGTGAAGCGGAACCAACGAATGAACCGAAAGTAATTGATAAGAAAATAGACACATTGGTTAAATTAAAAAAATCTACGATTCAGTCAGATGGTGTGACTTCTGTTTATGCCATTGGTAACTGGTCAACAACATCACGAGTTTTAACCGAAAATGAAGGCTTATTTGGAGATACTTTAGGCAAAAGAGCTGATGAATCAGCATTAAATGTTTGGTCCTTCGGAATTGGATTGCGAAACAAGATCAACAACTACTTATTTTGGGACGGCGGTATAGCGATTTATAGAAATGGGGAGCGCTATCGCTTTGAAGGAGTGGATACGATGTTCGCTTATCAAACTTACTATAATTACATTTCTATGCCCTTGCGCTTAAATGCAGTAGTTGGAAAAGATTTTAAATGGAATGCTGGGATAGGATTAGTCCCTCAAATGTTTACCGGTTATCGTCAAGAACAGCAATGGGAAACCACAACTTTTTCGAAAGGATATGAGACAATAAAAACGAAAAGTGGTTACAATTCGTTTGTTTTAAGTGCAGTTTTTAATGTCGGACTTACCATCGAATTTAAAAGTAATTGGGCTTTTATGGTTTCACCTGAAGCGCGTATTCATTTGACATCCTCCTACAATGATATTGCTGAGTATATACACAAAGGAAGAGCTTTTGGA
>JBIIKG010000141.1:0-7698 GCA_044233275.1 Crocinitomicaceae bacterium
TTTCTGCTTTTTTGATTCAAAAGGAAAGTTGTGGTTGAACACAACAGCCGGTATTTGGCGCATGGATAATGAGAAGGTAGATTTGAAATTAGATCTATCCAATGGTTTGCCCATGGAGTCGATTCAATCTGTTTTTGAAGATAACAACCGCAATATATGGTTCGGTAGCGATGGAAAAGGTTTGGTGCGATTTACAGGGGAACGCTTTGTTTATTTTAATGAAAGTTCTGGCTTAGCGTCTGATTTAATTTTGACCATTAACAAAGAACCAAATGGAGTCTTTTGGTTAGGAACTTATGATAAGGGATTAGTAGAAATGTTGCCCAATGGTGAATTCAATACCTATGAGTTTGAGGATAACACGATTTGGGCTTCGCTTTTAAATGTCGACGGATACAATTGGTTTGGAACTGGTTTTGGCTTGGTAGCGATGAAGAATCGTCAAAAAGTAGCGAGCTATCTCTATGAAGACGGCACTCCTGGCGATAAAATCACCGCTTTTTTAAAAATATCAAGTCGCTCTTTTTATGTTGGAGGGAGTGAGGGAGTATCATTGTATGAAAATGGAAAATTCGAGCGTCTAAAAACTGGAAATATTGAAACGGTAAGGAGTTTCTGCAAAGTGAATGGCACCACCTACGTTGGAACTGATAAAGGACTTTTTACCATAGAGGGAAAGCGCTTAAAGCCATTATCAACAATCAATAAAACGATCTATGCATTAACGAAAGACGATGCAAATAATTTATGGATTGGAACAGAAGAGGGTTTATATAAATATGACGGGAAAGAATTCAACTTGATTTCATTTTCAACGAATGCAGCATCAAACATTATTAATTTCCTGGAATTTGAGGATGAAAAGCTTTATGTGGGAACTAATAATGGTTTGTTTGTTTTTTCTAGCTTGAAAAATGAGTTCCCGAAAATTGAAAAATTCGGTATCGGAGAAGGAGTTGTTAACCTTGAAACAAACATGAACTCGAGTTACATCGATTCAAAAGGTCGATTATGGTTCGGAACTGCTTCTGGAATGGTCTGTTTTAGAACTAAATTTAAAACTGAGACTGAACCGCATCCAAAGTTAGTCTTACGTAATGTTTTACTCAATTATCAGCCTTTTGATAAGGATAAATTTGTAAAGGAACTTGATGAATATGGTTTGCCAAAAGAACTTGATTTACCCTTTTCTCGAAACAATATTACGTTTGAATTAGATGGTATTTCATTGGTGAATTATCTTGGATTAAAGTTCCAATATCGTTTAGAGGGATTGGAAAATGATTGGTCGCCGGCGAACAGCAATACGAATGTTACGTATCGTGCATTACCCGCCGGGACATACATTTTTCACGCGCGAACTGTTGATTCTCAAGGGAAATTTTCAGATGAAATTCATATTCCTTTTACAGTCCGGCCAGCATTTTATCGAACTTGGTGGTTTATAGCATTATCTGCTGGACTCTTGCTAGCTTTGATATACCTGTATTTTCAAATGCGTTTACGAAGAGTGCGTGAGGTCAATGAGAAAGAGAAATTAGTCTTTAAATCACGCTTGCTGAGTTTAGAACAGCGCTCCTTAAATGCCAGTATGAACAGGCATTTCATTTTTAATTCATTAAACTCAATTCAGTATTTTATCAATACTCAAGATAAGTTATCAGCTAACCGTTTTTTAACAAATTTCGCTAAATTGATTCGTAAGAATTTAGATTCCTCTGAAGAAGGTAACATGGTGGCATTGAATCAAGAGCTAGAGCGATTACAGCTTTATTTATCGCTAGAAAGCATGCGATTCAAAGATCGATTTGATTTTGAAATCAATTGCGATGAGGAAATTGATCAAGAAACCATCATAATTCCTGCCATGATATTACAACCTTTCGTGGAAAACAGTATAATTCACGGTATATTACCTGATGAAGACAAAAAAGGTCACATCAGCATAGAAATCGAAAAAGAAGGAAATATACTGACGATTAGTATCAAGGATAACGGAATTGGCATTGAAAATAGTAAGAAGAGTAAAACTGATTTTGAAGGTGATCATCGATCGCAAGGAATGGAAATTACCTCTAAACGAATTGATCTATTAAATAAGCTTTCCAATCAGAAATTTGAGATAATTGGACCCTATGAAATGGAAGACAATAACCATACAATCAATGGAACATGCGTTATACTCAAAATTCACATGGAAAATTTGGAAGATTAGAATTAATATCATATGTTTGTTAGAGTAATAGATACAGAATGAAAAGAGTTATTTATATATCGCTTGTGTTTGTGGGGTTGTTGGCTGTGTCTTGTAGTAAGCAAAACGTTCAACCGAATATTGATACACCGCAAGAAATTCCAACTTGGAGAACTTCTTCGGATGATGCTAATTCGAATGATGGCGGCACTTCAGTTACTGGAGAAGGTGGAATTACAGATCCAAACAACGATAAAGACGAAAGCGGTCGTAGAAAAAATTAAATTCTTACAATAGAAATAGAAAAGCTTCACATTGAGTGGGGCTTTTTTTTTGTCTTCTTGAACACAAGTCTAAATTTTTTGTTTAATCAATAAAAGATACATTTCAAATGTTTATTTTATTTGTTTTGTTTCCTTTTTTTAGATTCGTAAGACTACTTTTGATTCAAATTTAATATACATGTCTACCAAAGTAAAAGAAGCTCTTTTTGAACTGATTAAGTCTATGACTAAATCCGAAAAACGCTATTTCAAATTATTAGCTGGGCGACATACTATCGGAGATGAAAACAATTATGTAATTCTCTTTGATTTCTTAGACAAACAGAGTATCTATGATGAAGAATTGATTTTTAAATTTTTTCAAAAAGAAGTATTTATTAATCGGTTTTCAATTACTAAAAAGCGATTATATGATCATATTCTTGCTGCCTTAGATGCATTTCATTCGACCAATTCGATTGATGCGCAATTGTACAAACAATTGCATGCAGTAGATATTCTTTATAACAAAGCTTTGTATGATCAAGCGAAGCGAATTCTTCGAAGTGCTGAAAAAGTTGCCATTAAGAATGAACGATATATCTTTTTACAGGAAATTTCTCGACTGAATAAAAAAATGATTGAGAATGAAGGATATACAGATGAGTCTTTACCACTAATTGAAAAATTATCGGTTACAGACTTAGAAATGGAAGAACATATCCGACAATATAATTTGTACTGGCAAATTAAAAGTCAATTGTTTAGCACACTGAATAAAAAAGGAATTGCTCGCTCCGATGAAGATCGTGCCACTTACTTGCGAATTTTTCAGCAATTAAAAGAACCCTCTGAAAGAGCTTCTTTTGAAGAAATTTATTTATACAATCATATTCAAAGTGCTTACTATTATGCTATTCAGGATTTTGAAAACAGTGTAATTCACCTAGAAAAGAATCTTTCACATTTTGAAAACAACAGTGAAGCACTCAAAAATCAACTGAATACGTATCTGTCTATTCTGACCAACTCAATTTACATTCATGAATCACTAGGAAACCGTGGAATTGCGGATGCTCTTTTGATAAAATTGACGACTTTGGCCAACGAACATGGTCCAGATTTGAATGATGATATGCAGATTAAATTATTTGCAAGCAGCAGAAGTGTTGAATTAATAATTCATATCAAACGAGGGGATTTTCAAGAGGCCCTCACGTTAATTCCTGAAATAGAACGAGGAATTGATTTGTATGACGGTAAAATAACATCTCTTCGTCGTTCTTTTTTATCGTTTAAAATAGCAACGGTATATTTAGGGGTCTGCAATTATTCTGCAGCTTTAAAGTGGGTGAATAAGATCTTTAATGACCCAGATTTAGACCCTTCTGAGGATATATTCGCGTTTACCTACTTAATTGACCTCTTGATTCATATGGAAAAGAAACATAGTCAATTATTGCCTTACGCATTAAAAAACTCACAACGATTCTTAAAATCACGAAACAAAATGCACGATTTTGAGAAGGTATTCTTGCAATTCATCGCGAAGCAAATTAAATGCAAGGATCGTTTTGATGAAGAAGAAAACTGGCAGGAATTATTGACGAGCTTGAATACATTTTCTACGGATAAAATAGAAAAAATTGCCATGGATTATTTCGACTTTAGAGCTTGGGCTGAATATAAAGTTACTAAGAAGGATTTTGTTAAAATTGTGAAAGACGGAAATTCGCCTTCACAAAAGAAAGCTTCTTAATTTTATTCAAAATGCTTCCAGCCTTGAGCTTTTAGGGTTACTGCAGAACCATTTTTATCTACAAAGTAAATCCCATCATTTGCATGTGTCATGTGACCGATGATTGTCATGTTTGGGTTTCCTTTGATTTTATCGAAATCTTCTTGTTTCACCGTGAACAATAGTTCGTAATCTTCACCACCATTTAATGCAGCTGTTACAGGATCAACATTGAAATCGATTGCAGTCATAGATGTCTTAGCATCAATTGGAATTTTTTCATCGTAAACGTGACATCCAACATTGCTTGCTTTACACAGATGCAAAATCTCTGATGCTAAACCGTCAGAAATATCAATCATAGCTGTCGGAACCACATCAAGTTCATTTAAAAAACCGATTATATCTTGTCGAGCTTCAGGTTTTAATTGTCGTTGCATAATGTAATCGTGACCGTCTAAATCAGGTTGAATGTTCGGATTCGCATTAAAAACTTCCTTTTCGCGCTCAAGGACCTGAAGTCCCATATAAGCACCACCCAAATCACCAGATACAACCAACAAGTCAAATTCTTTGGCACCGGAGCGGTAAGTTATGTCTGATTTTTTTGCGCGACCAACAACAGAAACGTTGATGATTAAGCCGGAAAAAGAAGAAGTTGTATCTCCTCCAACTAAATCAACATTATATTGCTTGCAAGCGGCGTTTATTCCTTGATATAATTCTTCCAATGCTTCCAATGGAAAACGATTTGAAACGGCTAAAGAAACAGTTATTTGCTCCGCTTTTCCATTCATAGCGCAAATATCTGATACATTTACGGCAACCGCTTTAAAGCCTAAATGCTTCAAAGGCATATACATTAAATTGAAATGGACACCTTCCACTAACATATCGGTTGACATTAACAAGGCTTCATCATCAGAAATGGAAATAACTGCTGCATCGTCACCAACTCCTAAAATTGTAGAACTGTTTACTAATTCTATGTTTTGAGTTAATCGGTCAATTAAACCAAATTCGCCTAAATCACCTAATTCTGTTCGTTGCTCGCTCATGTTTTTTTTGCAAAGATAGAAATTGTAGCGGGTTTCTATTCTCCTTGTTACTTCTTCTTTGCCTTATTTTCGCCTTTGCTTATTTCTATTTCGAAAGCAAATATTTTAATGAAGAATTAAATGGATTGTATCTTGAATGGAATTTTAAGATTCGATGATTTGAATGATTCTTTAATTGAATTCTAAAATCATTAAACAATGCGTATCTTCGCCTGTTTCAAATTAAGAACATAAACACCACATTGAGTTTAATTCTAAATTACAAACCCCAAATCCCAAATTACCAATTATGCAAAACTACAAGAACCATCGTCGATTAAATCCTATTCATCATTTTGTTTTGACCCCAATTACTATGGTCATTTTTGTTTGGTCAATTATTAATGCCTTTCAAGATGATCAATCTCTCGCTCATACGATCTATTTCACGCTAACTGCAACAATTTTGTTGATTTTGGGACTGCTTGCACGCTCTTATGGTTTGCGAAATCAGGATCGCATTATCCGTGTTGAAATGCGTTTGCGGTATTTTGAATTGACAGGTACTTCATTTTCTTCTAAAGAAAAGCAATTGCGTTTGGGTCAAATTATCGCATTGCGTTTTGCGAGTGACGAAGAGTTAATTGGGTTGATGGATCGAGCAATTAACGAAAACTTATCTGGCACAGATATAAAAAAGGCAATTCAGAATTGGCAAGGAGATACCATACGAGTTTGAGATATACAAAATAATATTTTATAATACAGAGAGCTTTTCAACTTTGAGAGGCTTTTTGGTTTTGATATAAGCTAAAAGCATTTTGAATTCAAGTTTTTCAATAAACTAATCTTTTGTATTGCAAGAAAAATAAGGGCTTCTTCGCAATATTGCGAAGTTTAAATGTTGTTAATGATTTTTTTAACTAGACAAAGAAGTTTCTATTTATTAAGCTTATGAACTTTTAAAGGGTGTAGATGTTTGATTAAATGGCTAGGTAACTTATTTGTTTTTACCTATTTTGCACCTATTAATCTGTTACCTATGAAACAAATTCTCCTTTTTTGCTTGACATTCTTATGTGTCACAATTGCTCAAGCACAATTTGAACAAGCAATTATTCAGGAATACCTTCAGCAAAATACCAGTAAATGGTCGGTTCAAGCTGCCGATTTTAATGGAATTGAAATTACTTCCACCGCAAGTTCTAAAGCGGAAGGGGTCAAACATTATTATGTTCGTCAAACGCTTAACGGATTACCAGTTGTTAATGGTGTTGGATCAGTGACAATCAAAAACAATAAAGTTATTGCAGCAACTGGTCAGTTCCAAGATCTTCCAGATCAATTTTCTGTTGAACAAATTATCTCTGTTCAGTCTGCAATACAATTCGCTTCAAAAATTATTGGAGTTGAATACCAAAGCACGCCTATTCTTGAAGAAAATAAGAAAAGTAACGTTTATTTATTCGACAAAGGAAGCATTTCACAGGTGAATATTCCCGTGCGATTAATGATAAACATGAATGGAAAATTACCTGAATTAGTTTGGGATTTAAGCATTCAGCCAATTAAAGGTGATCATTGGTGGTCTCTTAGAATTTCTGCCGTAACTGGTGAGTTGATATTTATGAACGATTGGGTATCTCAATGTAATTTTGATACATGTGAAAAAGATGAGCACGAGCATCATGCGACATCAAACAATTCAAAATTGATGCCACCTCCACCGCCTCCAGGGTTAGATCAATACATGGTATATGCCTTACCAATTGAAAGTCCAAATCACGGTAATCGAAGCCTGGTAATTAATCCTTCTGATGCAACTTTTTCTCCTTATGGCTGGCATGATGTTGACGGCAATATTGGCGATGAATTTACCATCACAAGAGGAAATAATGTTTTTGCATCTGATGATATTAACAATGATGATGCTCCTGGATATTCTCCCAATGGAGGTCCATCGTTAAATTTTGATTATGCTTATGACTCTCTTGTTGGAGTGCAAGGGAATTTAGATGCTGTAATTACTAATTTGTTCTATATGAACAACATGATGCACGATATTTGGGCATATTATGGTTTTGATGAAGAAAGTGGAAATTTCCAAGAATTGAATTATTCAGGAAATGGTCTTGGGTCGGATCCAGTATTGGCAGATGCACAAGATGGCAGTGGAACGAATAATGCTAATTTTGGAACACCTCCAGAGGGAGAAAGTCCGCGTATGCAAATGTATTTGTGGACATCAAGCAATGTTCCTGATTTGTTAACGATTAATTCTCCAACAAGTATAGCTGGAAGTTATTTTTCATCTACTGCAGGTTTTGGTCCACCGATTCCTACAATTCCTTTAACGGAGGATTTGGTGCTCGTTTTAGATGATGGGACTAATCCAACTGATGCTTGTGAAACAATTTTGAATGGCGCTCAGCTTGCTGGTAAAATTGCATTAGTAAGAAGAGGTGG
>JBIIKG010000021.1:0-23818 GCA_044233275.1 Crocinitomicaceae bacterium
AACACCGCAGGTGTCACTCTTTGTGCCCTAAAACACGCTGAACGTCACATTATGTACCTATGTGTTTAATCCTAAAGCCTAAATCTAAAGCCTTTTTCCTTTTTGCAGATTCAACTAACACCGCAGGTGTCACTCTTTGTGCCCTAAAACACGCTGAACGTCACATTATGTACCTATGTGTTTAATCCTAAAGCCTAAATCTAAAGCCTTTTTCCTATTAACAACCACCAAAGGTGTTAATCCCTCTTTCCTTTTCTAATTCAAAAGGTCGAGATGAAACTCGACCTTTTACCTAACCGACCTAACTATAATCCTTCAATGAATAATAATTACGGTTGATAGACAATCTGCGTGCAAATTTTTTAAATAACTGTAATTTAATGGTTTAACTTTTGCTTAAAATAAAAAGAATTCCCATTTTGGAGTTGTTTTCTCAAATTAAGAAAATAACTGTTTTTGCCAGTTTTCTTTATTTTATTGTCTTTGTGTTATCGCGCGTTACATCTTGAGAAGTACTTTGTTATGTAAGAGAATATTGTTCAATGGAAGCTTTGTAGTTGTGCGGAAATTTCTAACTAAAATAATAACCTGACTTCGTTAGTCTTGATGTAAATCAAATTAAACCTATTGATAATAGAGTAGGAGTGCATAAGAAAAGTTGGTCACAAAAAAAAGGAGCGAACATTTTATGTTCGCTCCCTTGCATTAGTCAGACCACAAAGTTTAGATAAAACTATGTTTGATTATAAACGATCTACCGGTCGTATCCACTATCTTTAAGTAGTATATTCCAGGTTGAAGTTCCATGTTATTAATTTGGTAAGTATTTACTCCTTCTTCCAGATTAATTCCTCTGTTAGAAATTTCTTTACCTTCCGTGTTCAAGATCGAAAGTTGTACATCTCCTTTCATTTCTGCTCCGCTAAAATCGATAGTGAAATCATTGCTACTAGGATTTGGGAATACTACCGGCTCACCAGCAACGTTTCCACAGTTTGCATAAATTACATTGAAGAATTCAACTGCACCATCTAAATCTACTTGTTTCAAACGGTAGTAGTTTTTATTACGTGCAGCGCCTTCGTGTGTTATTGCATAGTTCAAGATACTTGTAGAGAATTGTGCCGCTGGCACAACTGAAAGTACTTCCCAGTTTGCAGCATCTGTTGATGTTTCCACAACGAAATGCATACTGTTGTTTTCGCTCGCTGTTGTCCATTTAATCGCCACATCATTGTCTAAACAAACAGATGAGAAGCTCATTAATTCAACTGGGAGCGGAGCAAAATTCAAATCAGAAGAAATCGTGAACGGTGAGAATGATGTGATACCAGAGGTTTCAATTGTATTTGTTGCAACTGCACCACCAATGTTATCCCAAAGACCATCACTACTAATATAATGTGCAATGAAAGCACTGGCTGCTTGGAAACCACCGATATGCTCAGGTGCACCATTCCAATTCAGTCCCAACGTAACATCACTTCCACCAGCATTTTGTTCGCTGATCATCCAAGTACGATTTACAACCGCTAATGAAGTTGTTGTTCCAACCGCTGTACCATCATCGGTAACATTGTCAATCACGCGAACACTAAATTTATCAGCTGTTCCAATATTTGTTAATGTTGCAGGATTGTAAGCTGCACGACCAACTGGGAAACTTACTGGAATACCAGCCACGTCTCTGTTCAGTGTTCCTGTACCAGAAGTTTTAACGTAACTACTTGCGTTTCCACCATTTATTGTATTAGTTGGTAGATCAAGGTTGGAATTTCCAATATCGAGACGACCGTTTGTAAGGGTTAAAGTTCCAGTGATTGCAATTGGCACTGAAAGTTGAACTTCTCCTGCTTTGTTCATTGTTACGTTATTGAAGTTGTGCGCTAAAGAGCTACCTGAAATACTATGGTTTCCACTTCCTATAAAAGCAATTGTTCCTGATCCTGGTGTAAACGTTCCGTTGTTTACCATGTTCTCAGCAATTGATAATGTTCCATTACCCATAGTGAGTTCTGCACCACTTTCTATAAGTAATGATTTAGCATTACCACCATTTGCAAAGGTATTAGGCTGGTTTAAGACACACGTTTGATTTGCTGGTATAATTACATTTTGAGCATCTGTCGGAGCAGCTGAAGCCGAGCCATAAGACGTTCCGTTGTATTGCCACCAGTTACCAAGTGTTGCCCAGTCAGTTGTTGAAGCACCTCTCCAAACCATATCACCGTTTGATGGCGCTATTCCCGTTGGTCCATTAACAGTGATGGTGTATGTACCGTCAGATGTTGTGTTACATCCGCCTTCTCTTCTTGCATAGTATGTTGTAGTTGCAGATGGAGTAACCGTGTAAGATGAACCTGTACCCAAGAAAGAACCTGTTCCGTTAGCACCAGTGTACCAATTGATTGTTGATCCCGGACTTGCTGTTCCACCAGCTGCATTTATTACTACAGATGTTAATGGACACACAGGACTTGTACCCGTCAATGCTGGTGCTGTTGAAGCCGCCTCGATTGTGACAGTCACATTACTTGATGCACTGCAACCATTTGCTGTAGCTGTAACTGTGTAAGTTGTCGTTGTTGCTGGAGTTGCAACTGGATTGAGAATAGAAGAAGAACTTAATGAAGCAGAAGGACTCCAACTAATTGTCGTTGTTGCACCAACCGTATAATGAACAATTCCGTTAAATACGCGGGGAGCGCAACATCCATCAAATCCAGCGCAATGACCAACTCCAGCGTTGAGTGTAAGATTGGCATTTGAATAAGTCTGATTAGTTCCGTTACCATCTGTATAATTGGCATTATATTGAACATAAATTCCGTAGGTTGTCCCTGCAGGAATAACTATATTCCCCGTTGCCATGTATGAAGCTGTAGCAGCTGTACCATTAAGTGTGTAAGCACCTAATAATGTCCATGCAGCAATATTCGTTGTATTTCCGACATGTGTTCCAACTCTGTAGTACACATTCACAGTTTGAGCGCCAGTAACAGCAGGATTAAGCGTAAATCCATTAACAGTTACAGGTGCAGAACCTGCTACCAAATCAAACATATTACCAGCACCACAACCATTACCTCCGGTAAAGATGGTACTCAAAGTTCCATTGGTTTGTGAAGTGGAACTAGCATTCAATTGAATATTATTTCCCGCACATATTGTTCCGCCTGTTCCCGCATTAATTGTTGGTAAAGGATTAACCGTCAAAGTGAAAGATGCACAGTTGTTACTGAAAGCAGAACCATTGTAATTTCGCGCAAAATAAGTTGTAGTAGCAGTAGGAGAAACAACAATACTGTTACCAGTACCTATTTGTCCTGTAGTAGCGCATGTTCCAGTAAACCAATATACAGTTCCTGAGGCGCCTGTTGCAGTTAATGTAACATTTGTACCAGCACCCGAACAAATACTTGCATTCGAAGATGTTATACCTGTTGGATCTGCAGGTGGTGGAGCTGCACAAGTTAAAGCAAGAGAAAATGCTAAATTAGAGCTAAATCCATGCACCAATATGTAATAATTCTGACCGACAACGGATGTCCAGCTATACGATGCAGAAGATGTTGCACACGCTGGACCTATATCATCGTTACCACCTACGCAAGTCAATGTAGAACAGTTTGGACCAGAGAATACAGAAATTTTACTATCCCAAACGGTACCGCAGAGCGAGGCTGTCATAATTTGACCGTTCCCTGGAACAACATACCAAACACCTCCCATTGTCTGCGCAGTTCCACAGGTCTGGTTTTCGCCTGTACCGGCATTGCCTGCACCAATTGTAGTACCTGAAACAGTTCCGCCACATGTTATAGATGCTGCACTGCAGACCAAGTCATTTGCTGGTCCAGCTACAGGACAAACCATATTAAAAGTTGCTGATGTAGCCGTCGTTACCTCAGGATCCAATAAAATATAATACGTAGTACCTGCGGTAAAAGTCATTGGCGTAATTGCGTTGTAAGTTCCAGCACCAACAATATCATCTATACAGTTCCAACCAGTAGCATTACAGCCGCCACTTGCAGGCTTCCAGAAGAAATCAACAAAACCTCCGGTGATTGCACTTACATTAAGTGTATAGGTACCTGTAGTTGGTGCCGTAAATGAAAATAGTCTCTCTTGTCCTGGTGTTGTATAGCCACAGCTACCCGGACTCCATCCGGCTCCAGCTCCTGTCATATTTGCTGTAGCAGAAGTTCCACATCCTGAAATAGTTGGTATGGATGCACAAGGATCGTAAGTAGCAGGAACAGGACAAACCATATTAAAAGTAGCTGAATAAGTTCCGGTACCTTCAGGATCTAATAAAATATAATAAGTAGTTCCTGCAGTGAAAGTCATAGGCGTTATTGCAGGCCAAGCTCCTGCAAAAGAGATATCATCTATACAATTCCAACCTGTTGCGTTGCAGCCACCTGATGCAGGCTTCCAGAAGAAATCAACATAACCTCCGGTGATTGCACTTACATTAAGTGTATAGGTACCTGTTGTTGGTGCCGTAAATTGAAAAAGTCTTTCTTGTCCGGGCGTTGCAAATCCGCAGGAAGTAACACTCCAACCGGCTCCTGTTCCCGTCATATTTGCTGTTGCAGATGTGCCGCAACCTGAAATAGTTGGAATAGATGCACATGGGTTGTAAGCTGCAGCACAACTATTACATGTTATTGTTGTTGTACAACAAGTTGCAGCAGTACCACAACTCGAATTGGTATTGTAATGAATGTAATAAGTACCGCTAGTAGGAGCCGTAAAGGTATAAGGAGCAGCACCATGACCTACTACTGTACCTCCTGGTGTATCTCTTCTTACGCTTATGTAACCTCCACATGAACTGCCAATCGTGTAAGATTGACCAGCAACGATTCCTGTAATAGTGTTATACTCGCTTTGAAAAGTACATGGTGAAATTGTTTGAGCACCAGGAACAGTTGGAGCAGCAAGTGTGCCGTAAGCAGTTGCGTTTGTGCATGGAGCAGTACCAGCAGCACAACTATTAATTCGGTAGCGTAATTGAGTGTTAGAAGCCGATAAGGCATTGCACAAATATCTCGTTAATAAAATTGAATACGTACCACTGGTTGCACAAGTCCAAGTAATTGCGGATTGCGCACCGCAATTATCATCACCTGTAGCGAGTACAGTCCCTCCTGTACCCGTTGAATATAGACGCAAATAAGTATCTTGTGTTGCTAACCCACAAGTTTCAAAATAATAAGTACACCCAGCCGTAGCGGCAAAGTTAAATGCTCGCCTGCCTGAAGTGTAAATTGCTGAAACCTGATTGGTCGTTGTAGGTGTGATAGCTACATTAGTTGTAGCAGCACCACAATATTGAGAATATGAATTTTCAACTAGGAATAGTTGAAGCAACACTAATAATAAATATATCTTTTTCATAATTTCTAAGTATTAAAATTCCTTACTTCGTCAACATTCCGTTGATCGACACATTTAAAAAATCAATGACATAAAGCAATTCTTGCTTGTCCATTTCAGGAGTAAGAATAAAAGATTCCGTACTCAACATAAGGTCAACCAATGCGATATTCGGACAAACCTGCGCTGACTTAGCACTTAAGCTGCTTTGCAGATTTTCACTGAACCATTGCTTGTTGGAAGCATCCGCCAATTGGGTGCGAACTTGGTTTAGAAGCAAATTGATTTTAATTCCCAACTCTTTCAGTTCAGGATTTAATGCCGATTGCTCAACTGTTGATGGAGTGGAAGCATTGTTTGCTGTGCGACTCCTTTCCGCTGAAGGTGTATTCATTTCTTGCGCAGTGGCTGTGAAAGCTGACATAAGGAATGCGGTAAGAACAACGAAAAATTGAGATGAAATCAGAGATTTTGAACCAACAATCCATCTCCGACTGTTAGAGCCCAGCATAGTACACTGGTCGTGTAATTTTTTTTTCATAATTAATAGTTTTAGCGTTTTACTTCGTGGTCTAATTCGAAGCGAAAACACTAAAGCATTAACAATGCCATAATACAATATTAACTAGGGGGTTATAAATGTTAAATGAAAAGGGTATTTTACTCGATGAGCTGTTTTTAGGTAATCCCAATTTGGGAAAATGTTTCCATTTTTGGGAAAATCAAAAGAATTAGTTAATATGTGTTATTAAATAGTTCAAATGTCCTTTGTTTTTCTTACTATTAGGGAATAGTTAATTTTTTGTGAACTAATTTATATAATAGATTCGGAAAAATTTACTTCAATCCTAAATAATTGCACAATTTTTGAATTTCCACCTTTTTTCAAATAAACGAAAGTTATCCTTAGAACTAATTTCATTTGCAAAAATGATGGATGTGCGATATGTGCTTCGATCAACAAAAGCCGAGGGAAAAACAGCTATTATGCTTTCTTTTAAATATGGAAGAGAAAGATTGAGATTATCCACTGGCTTAAGTGTGAAGCTTAAAGATTGGGATTTTAACAAGCAGAGATTTCTTAAAACGAAAGACTCAATTGACGTCGACAATCTAAATTTTTTCCTCGATCTACTTTCTACTCAAGTAATTAATAAATACAACGAATGGCTCGTTCATCGCAAGTTGCCGACAATCACAGAGTTTAAAACTTATGTGCAGCAGCAATTTCTTTTGAGTACCAAAAAAGAACCACAAAGTTATTTTTGGTTGCTCTTTCATGAATTTGTCACGGAAAAAAAAGGCTTTGTAAAAGATGTTACCGATTATGACAAAGCCTTGCGTAAACACCTAATGAAAGCGGAGGAATTGTTTGGTCAGGAGTTAACTTTTGAAGCAATCAGCCAAAGAACCAATGGTTTTGTTCACTTTTTTGAAAAGTACCTAGCAACCAATGCCAGAGGAATTGAGAAACGTGAAGGCCTCAGTATTAACACGATTGGTAAACAACTCAAAAATTTAAAAGTATTTCTTCATTGGTGCTTCGATAATAATCGCATAAGCTTATTTTCGTTAAGTCATATAGTTTCGTGCACAGAAGACGTTGATGCAACGTACCTTACTTCTGATGAGTTGCAATTAATTGAAAACCTTCAACTCAATAAGGAATTGTCAAAAGTGAGAGATTTATTTCTCATTGGTTGCGAGACTGGCCTTCGTTTTAGTGATTTTAGCTCCTTGCAACAAGGGCAAATTTTAGGTAACAATCTTGAGGTTATTCCAATTAAAACAAGAAAGAAAACAGCAATATCTAAACAAGTTCTTGTAATCCCAATTTCAAATCGTACTTATAAAATATTAAATAAGTACAAAAATAACTTACCAAACTTTGGGCAAAATCAGCTAAACTACTTCAACAACTCATTGAAACAGATCTGTCGAGAAGCTGGTATAAACTCGGTGATTTCCATCAATAGAACACATCAGCAATCGCTTCAGAGTGAACAATTTGAAAAATGGGAAGTTATCTCCTCTCATACTGCTCGACGCACATTTTGTACACTAAAATTTCTCGCTGGTATGCCCAGTGAATCGATTATGAAATTTAGTGGTCATACCTCAGAACGTAACTTTTTGAAGTATTTACGCATTGATAATCAGTTAAATGCAGATCACTTCAGGAAATTCTTCTAAATTTTTTACACTTCTTTTTTTTCATAATTAGTGCCCTCTTTTTGTCCACGTTTTGATATGCGGAAAATTTTATATCTCTGAAAATCAATATTATATAATATTAAAAACAGTCGGAGATGGACTGTTTATGAAGAATTATCGTTTTCAAAAAATGCTAAAAAATCGGATTCCAGCTATAATGGAATTGGAAGTAACATTGGAAAGGTTGCGATTTTATCATCAATCTTGACATTGTTCTTAGTGTTTTTCAATTCAAATGCCAATGCTCAGTGTAATCAAACTCTATATTTATATGATAGCTATGGAGATGGTTGGAATGGTGGAAGTATTAATGTTTACGTTGGGGGAGCATACGTAGGTAATTATACAATAGGGAGCGGGAGTTCCGCAACTTATACGTTTAGTGCTACTAACGGCCAAGCAATCTCAATTTCTTTTTCTGCAGGAGGTTGGGCTTATGAATGTTCTTACGCGGTTGTTAGTGGAACTGGTTCAACACTTGTTTCAGGTTGGCAACCATATTACAGTGGAACATGGAATGGTACAGCAGCTTGTTCAGCTCCTTCATATTGCACTCCCTATACTAATTATACATGTTGTATGGGGATTTCTCAGGTAATATTTAACACCATTAACAATTCATCAGGGAATACAAATTATATCTACCAGAATTTCACGAATTTATCGACTAACGTTGAAGCAGGATCAACAACGAATCTGTTTATTGCTGGATGGTGGTATGAGCAATATGCAACGGTCTGGGTTGACTTAAATGACAATCTTGTTTTTGAAACAAGCGAAAGACTAGCAACAGGGGTTTATATGGGGTATAATTGTAATATCGGTATTACAATTCCGAATGGAACATCTCTAGGAAACCATCGCATGCGGATTAGAACCCAATATTATTATGATGGTGTGCAATATGACCCTTGTGCAACTACTAATTATGGCGAAACAGAGGATTATACAATAAACGTTATTGCACCCTGTGTCAATAATCCTGGTGCTGTATCTGTTCCTGCTGCCATTTGTGTTGGCACTGCTACAAGTATTTCAAACGTTACGGCGGCGACAGGTTCACTAGGTTCCGCAAACTATTTTTTCTATTACAGAGGAGGACCAAGTAACGTCCCATGGCAAATGTACAATGGACCAACAACTAACTCTTCATCAAGTTTGCCTGGTGCCGTTATAAATACTCCAGGAACTTGGTATATTGCTAGAAATTCAGATTTTGGTTGTGGTCAAGCAAACAATGCTACTACATTGGATCTTCAAATCATTGTCAATTCAGCATCTACTGCAGGAACTATTAGTGGAACGCAAACTCTTTGTCCAAGCGGAACATCTGCTTTAACCACTTCGGGCAATGCAGGAGGAACATGGACAAGCTCCAATGTTGCGGTTGCAACTGTTAATTCATCTACAGGACTGGTGACTGCAATTGGCTCAGGATCTGCAACTATTACTTATACCGTTTCGAATGCTCAATGTGGGAATGTAAGTGCAAATTATAATATAAACGTAAATAGTCCAACTGCACCAACAGCGAGTGGGACAACAATAAGTTGTGGCCAAACAGCTACCTTATCAGCAAGTGGCGCACCAAGTGGAGGTAGCTATGTTTGGTACAGTGATGGTGCAGGAACTAACCAAGTTGGATCGGGATCAAGTTTTACTACTCCAAGTTTAAGTGCTAACGCAACATATTATGCAGGATCGTCAGTTTCTGGTGGTTCCCCAAGTTGTAATACCAGCTCATTAGCAAACATTCTATCTAGCTTAACTAGTAATCAAAGTACAATAAGTGCTGCTGTTACCAACGGATATAATTTTACCATGGATGGTGGTGTTAATGGCCCCAACATTAATGATGGTGGCAATGATATGTACGATGGTGGTAATTTTATCAGTACTAATTTCGCAACGAATTTCAACTACTCTGATGGAGTGGTGACAAGCTCTGGTGCATTTGGATCAGGAAGCTCTTATTTTACACGCAAGATAAACAACATGTGGGCCTTGACTGCCAATATGAACAACGTTTCGAACTTCACAATTAGTGGAAACAATGGTGCTGATGGTGGGGGATCAGTTAATGGCACAACTCTTACTACTACAGTTGGATGTCAGCAATATATCTTACTTCTGAAGCGTGTTTGGAATGCTGGTGACCCGTCAATTAATCAAATGGTGATTATCCCGTCAACACCAGGAGTAACCCAGACATGGTCTACAAATACTGATGATAGTTTTCATCAAGTATCTGGTCTTAATGGCGTTACAAGAATGTATTATTTATTGTATGCATCAGCTAATGGAAGTTATTTAGACGATAACGCAGCCATTAACATAGCAACTACGTTTCTTAATCAAGTAAGTGCTACCATTTCTGTACCTAATGAATGTATATCCTCTTTGACGCCGGTTTCAGTTACAGTTAATCCGTTATCGGGTCCAACAGTATCTGGAACAACACAACTTTGTGTTTCGGGATCGACAACTTTAACGGCAACAGGAACAGGTAATACTATTGAATGGTATGCAGATGCTGCAGGTACACAATTGATTAGTACCGGAACAACACTTAACACGCCAGTATTAACCGCAAATACGACCTATTATGTTCGAGAGATTGTATCTAATTCAGGTTCACAGACTTTTAATTATTCTGGATCCATTCAGAATTTTACTGTTCCATCCGGAGTTACCTCTCTTACAGGGGAAGCAAGAGGCGCCCAAGGAGGGGCTTCGGGTTCAAATCCCGGTGGATTAGGCGCTAGAATTCAGGGGACTGTGAATGTTACATCTGGTCAGGTTCTCCAGATATTGGTCGGAGAACAAGGCGTTGCAGGAACTCAGGGAGGTGGAGGCGGAGGAACTTTTTTAGTTAGTCCGAGCAACTCGCCATTAATAATTGCCGGCGGCGGCGGCGGTGCGCATTACGACACCTACAGTGCAATGTCAACGAATGCACATGGTGCAATCGGTAATAATGGCAATAATGGAATTCAAGGAATTTCAGGTAACGTTTCAGGTACAGGAGGAACACTTGGTCAGGGTGGATCCACAGGAGTTACCTATTCAGCAGATGGTTCTGGTGGTGGTGGTCTTTTAACCAATGGTCAGGATGGTTCTCCAGCTACAGGTGGTCGTGCGTTTGTGAATGGTGGAGCTGGTGGTTCCGGCGCTGGAACTGGTGGTAGAGGAGGATTTGGTGGCGGCGGCGGTGGTGACTGGTCATCTTGGACCGGTGGTGGTGGTGGCGGTGGCTATTCCGGTGGTGGTGGTGGTGATTATTTTGGATGCGGTGGCGGTGGTGGTTCTTTTAACGCGGGATCAAATCAAACGAACACAGCTGGATTCCAGTCAGGTAATGGACAAATTGTTGTCTCTTGGTCTGGAACAGGATGCACATCTACTTTAGTTCCAGTTACTGTAACAATTAACGCTGCGCCAACCGTAACAGCAACCGCCTCTTCAATTTCACCATGCCTTGGGCAAACTGTAACGCTTACCGGTGGTGGTGCAACAGATTATTCTTGGAGTAATGGAGTTAACACTGCGGCTCAATCTTTAATACCCGCATCAACAACTACCTACACGGTTACGGGAACAACTAGTGGATGCACAGGGGTAGCTCAGGTTACAGTAACATTACCAACTGCTGGTTCATCTTTATCTGGAAATAGCGAAGATGCAACTTGCACAGTAAATCAAGATGGTTGGATACATTTCTACCATTCATCTGGAAGATTGATTGGCTCTATTAATTCACAAGGTCAAAACTTGGGCAATGTAACAATGACATCCTATGTTGATGGAACAAATGCTTTAATACCAGCATGTACGAATCCAAGTTCAAGCACATCAACAAGTGTTTTGCAACGCCATTGGGTTATTACACCAAGTATTCAGCCATCATCACCAGTGTTGGTTCGCTTGCCGCATACGCTTACTGAATTTAATTCTTTGTCAAGCGCTGCATCTACGAATCCAAATACAAATGATGATATTTTAACTCCACAAGATTTGGATTTAACGAAGTATTCAAATGGTTCAGAAGCGAATGTGAATAGTAGTGCCTTGGATAATTGTGGTGTTGGTACGTCAACATTCCATCAACAAACTCAGTATGATAATACGAATACCTATTCAGCTGTACAAGATAAGTTTGCTGAATTTTCAATAAGCAGTTTCTCTGAGTTCTGGTTGCACGGTAGTGCTACTTCTTCACCGCTCCCAGTAGAACTAATCTCTTTCCAAGCAAACTGTGCTGAAGACGGAAAAGTGGAGGTTACATGGGCTACGGCTTCAGAGCACAATTCATCAGATTTTACGGTAGAGAAATCTCGTGATGGTATTAATTGGTCGGTATTGGCTACGTTGGCAGGTGCTGGAAATTCAACACAAGTAATTAACTACTCAGTTGCAGATAACACTGCGGCTGAAGGCATCAACTACTATCGTTTAACACAAACCGATTTTGATGGAGCATCTGAAACGTTCAACATTGCCAGTGCAAATTGTTCAGAAAGCGATGTGTTGAACACAATCAATGTGTATCCGAATCCAAGTACCGGAGATTTCTACATCGACTTTACATCCGTAGACATCTTAGGAACATCGGCAATATCAATTACAGATGCACGTGGATCGGAAATTTATACTCAATCAGTGATGGTTGAAAAAGGCAGCAATGTATTCCATATCGATAATATGGAAGCTGCCCCAGGAATATACTATATCAAGGTTTCTAATGGAGCCAATACTTCTAATATAGTAAAACATAGTTTGCGCTAAAATTACGGTCAGAATGAGACGGGGAGAAATGAACGCATTTCTCCCATCTTGTTTCCAATCTGCAAACAGTGTTTTATGAAAAGAAAAAAAGAAAAAAAATGAAGAAAATCTATTGAGAGGAGCGGTCATCAATGCAGGTTCGCTAACACTGACAGATGATCGCCTCAATATAGTAAACGTCATGAATGGCAAAAAAAAATACGGAAGGCAAAGAAATTTCTACCAGACTAATTAACCTGGAAGTAGGAGTAAATACTTACCACATTAATACCCTGGAACCTCAACCTGGAATATACTACTTAAAGATAGTAGATATGACCGGTAGATCGTTTATAATCAAACATAGTTTTATCTAAACTTTGTGGTCTGACTAATGCAAGGGAGCGAACATAAAATGTTCGCTCCTTTTTTTGTGCTATTTAGTGTAAAGGGTTTAATGCACGAAATGAACAGTAGAATTTAGCTTCATAAACTGTCAGGCTATTCATACAGTTATGAACCCTAGCTATGGCAATAAGAAAAGGATCGTTAATTTTTTTTACCCTAAGAAAACCCAAGCAACCCACATTAATGTCGCAAGAAAAGAAATCGATAAAATGTATATAATAAGTGATTTAACTACTCTATTTGTTCTTATTACGCGATTCATTCTCAAACCGTTTGAAGCCAATTGTTCCACGCCTATTTTCTTTGGGATTTTTCCATTTATTCCATATTTGGAAACATTGATGCTGCTAATTTTTGTGGATTCGCTGATCAAAATAATCGTGGTTTTTTTCCATTTTCTACGAACGATTTTTGCTGTACTCAGACCGTTTAAGTCATTCATGTTGTAATCAATGAATACGATAGATGGATTTAGGGCCGAATCATTAAAAATATCAAGAGAGCTGGAACAAGTAATAATGGCATTGTTGGAATGAGCAGACAAGGATTTACTCAGTAGTTTTGAGAAAACTGGGTCGTCATCAATGATCATTATGCTTCCAGACTTTTTCATTGCTTACTTGGTGGCGATGATAAATAGGTTTCGTTAATTGATTGTAATATAGGTATAATTTTGTTATTTAGAAAATTCGTTAGTTCTATTAGTTTCTTTGTATTAACATTTGGTTCACAAATGGCCTCTATTTCTAATACGAGTTCGAGTGTTTCATGTGCTTCAATACTTCTTAAGGTAGATTTTAGCTGATGTGCACTGAAAGCGACACTTTTTGTATCACCTAGTTGAGCATCTTCTTCAATTTTAGCTACTAAGCGAGTGGTATTCTCAACCAATGTCTTTACTAATTCAGTTAAGAATGCCTGATCACCATCGCAAATTTTCAAAATGCTATCCATTGAATAGATCATATTATGCTTTGTTAGTTTAAAATTAACTATTGGATTCCCCATATTGTCTTTTACACATTCATTTATTAAACCAAACAATTCTGCTTGAATAAATGGCTTAGAAATTACACCACTCATACCTATTTCAAGGTAATGTTGCTTATCCTCTTGAGATGCATTTGCCGTTAATGCAATTACAGGTATGTCGTTCCTGTAGTCTTTTCGAATTGCTTTTATGGTATCTATCCCATCCATTACTGGCATTTGTATATCCAATAATACGACATCGTAGCTTTCTTTAGAAAGCAAATCAATTAGCTCTTTTCCATTTGAAACGATGGTATATTTTAGTTGAGCTTTATTGAAAATGGACTGAAGCAACAATTGATTCAATGGATTATCTTCTGCAATAGCAATTGAAATAGAGTTGGACAATTCTACTTTGGCAGTTTGTTGAATTTCCTTTTCAGATTGGCCAATTTGCAGATTAAGATCAAAAAAGAAATTACTTCCTTTTAACTTTTCACTATTAAATTGAATCATACTGCCCATGTTGGAGATGATTTTATTTGAGATAGCCAGTCCCAAACCTGTTCCTCCAAATTTAGAAGAAATTTCTTTGCTCTCTTGAGAAAAGTCTGTAAAAATTCTATCATTGAATGAGCTCGAAATACCAATACCGGTATCAATAATTTCAAACCGAATTTGCTGATTGCTTGTTGATTTATTCAAAAGACTAATTTTCAATTGAACACTTCCTTCATTGGTAAATTTGATAGCGTTATTAATCAGATTAACAAAAACTTGATTCAGTTTTACTTTGTCACCCTTTATAATTGGTTCGATGTTAGAATCTAATATTATTTCCCATTTAAGTTTCTTCTTGTGTGCAACTTGAGTGAAAAATAAATTTAAATGTTCGAGCAAATCATTCAGATTGAAAAATTCTTCTGATAGTGAAAACTCTTCCCGATTCAGGTCAGAAAAATCTAAAATGTTATTAATGATGTTCAATAAATTTTCACCAGACGTCTTAATTGCATCTACAAGGTTGGCATCTTCTGTTTCCTTTACACTATCCTTCAATAAGTTTGACATGCCGAGAATTACATTCATCGGTGTTCGAATTTCATGACTGATTTTAGCAATAAATGCTTCTTTTGCTTTGATATAGGTATAGGCTTGTTCTTTCGCAATTTTCAAGTCGTTTTCCATATTCTTGCGCGCAGTTATGTCAAAATGAATTCCAATGGATCCTACAACTTCATCTTTCTCATTATAAATAGGCGCTCCGCTAAGAATGATCCATTTTTTCTCCCCATTTTTGACTTGAATCTGAACCTCATAAACGGTTGCTTTCCCTTCCTTTCGTTTCTCATTTTGTTCATCAAGTAAAGTATTGTCACGCCCATTATCAAATAATAACATTCGAGCGTTTTTACCTAATAATTCATCTTCGCTGTATCCTGTTAAATCTGTAAATGAAGGGTACACCTTTGTAATAACCTCATTTAAGTCGACCTCAATTAAACCTAACTGAAAATTTTCAATGATCCTTCTATATTTTTCGTCAACTCTTTTGAGACTTTCT
Organism: Crocinitomicaceae bacterium; assembly: GCA_044233275.1. Lineage (GTDB taxonomy): Bacteria > Bacteroidota > Bacteroidia > Flavobacteriales_D > Crocinitomicaceae > M0103. Next base: position 15,311 of record JBIIKG010000021.1, read on the forward strand.
TTTGTATGAATGACTTGTGTAATATCTTGATACTTCCAAATATGACCTGAGTACTCATTTTGATCATATAAAGGAATGAAATCACGTTCCAGAATACGGCCATCTTTTAGGTAAAGAATATCGCCAAATACGGGGAGTTTATTGCTTATAATTTCATTAATACGAGCTACGAATTCTTGTTCGTTTTTAAATAATGCTTGCGATTCTTCAGCACTATTTGTACAGTCAGCACCAACTAACATTGAAGGCTCAGCATTAATTGAAAATAGAGAGCAGAAATTAGTGTTTGTTAGCAGTATTTGTCTGTTAGCATTTTCAACTAAAATTCCAACACCGATGTTATTGATTAACTTATCTAGTCTCGAATTGGTTGTTATTAAGTTTTTTTCGTAGTTAACTGTTTTTGTGATGTTGCTGAAATAAATGTTAAAATATTTTTTTTCTTGTATTGGAACAAAAATCGCTGAATAATAGTTGTCATTATGAATGATTTGATTTTCTGAAATAGTTGTTTGGTTTTTCTTCATCAGAATTTGCTTCATATCCAAATCGAACCATTCTTGTACATTTCCTAGAATTCGGTGCGCACTGAGGTTTGCATATTTAATTTCACCGTTGAATGATATACGAAAAATTGGGTTTGGATTTTGATCTGGGAAGAGCGCTATTTCCTGCATTAAATCTGATTTTTCTTGCAGTTTGTTTTGCTTTTCGATGAGTTGTTCATTGATGATTTTGAAATCATTGCTTATCATTTCCATTGAACTCAGTAACTGAATTTGATCAGGTAAAGCATCATGGATTGCAAAATCATTTAGTTCTAAATTGTAAGGCTTCAATTCACTCGCATTTATGAGCCAGGGGGATGAAAGAATAAAAAGCTTATTTTCAGCATCTTCTATAAAGAAATCACCTTTGAATTTATGTAAGAAAGTCGTTTTTTTAGTTTGAAAAATAATTAGTTTATTCGTGTTTTTAATGAATGATTCATAGCTGTGTTCAAAGTCAAATTTCGGTCGAACTATTTCGAATATATCACCGAAAAGCTCTCCAGAAATGTCTCCAAGTATTTTTTTAATTGAATTTCCACATGCAACAATCTTCAAGTCTTCATTCAATTCAATGAAGAAAGGAAACAGTTTATTGAGTGACCCCTTATTTAAATTGAAATAGACATCTTTCATAAAAGAATCAATTATTGATATTAATTTCAATTATATCATGCTGAAATTCTATTTTTTCAGATAAAATTATCTCTGTCGAAATTGATGTATTATAGATGATTCCAAGACCTTTAATAATTCCGACAACAAAAGATGATAATCCATCTCTACTAGAATAATAATGGAGAATTAGTTGTTTTTCAGAAACCTGCTCAACTTTAAACTCAGGCGGGTTTAATTTAGGAAAAATGAGCATTATCCTATTATGAAAATTTGGTAAATTCATAACAAAATGAGTAAAGTTTGACCCACCAGCTCTCATTAAATCACCATATTTTTCCATCCCTATTACAGTGACCCAATAGGTCCCAAATTCTTCTAAGATTTCGTTTGCATCGATGTTTAAAAATTCAGCCGCAATTCCAATAATATCATAGGTGATATCATCATCATATGATTCATTGCTTATAAAGTAATCGATAGATAGTGAGCAACGCTGTTTAATGTCATTCCACGTTCCAGCACCATATTTATCTGTGATAAGTCCTTGAATACCTTGGTTAACAATGCCGTGCATGAGATATAGTTTATACTTTCCTTTCTTTCAACATTCTGTAGATTGTTGACTTTCCAACTTTAAGCGTTTCAGCAACCTTTAATACATTGTTGTGATGTTTATTCAAGTAATACTTGACAATCATTGAGTTATATTGATCCAATGTTTTTTCTTCAACAAAGAGATTTTCTAATTTTTCTGATTCATTGAAAATAATATCATCTGGACCTATGATGCTGCCATCACTCATCACTACCGATATCTCAACTACTGATTTTAGTTGACGCACATTTCCAGGGAAATTGTAGGAAGTCAGCTTCTGCTGAGCTTCTTTGGAAAGTGTTTTAATGGCGATTTGATTTTCTTTACAGAACTCTTTAATAAATACATTTGACAGTAAAATTATGTCACTAACCCGTTCCCTAAGAGGTGGAAGAATTATTTGCAGACCTAATAATCGATAAAAAAGATCTTCTCTGAATCGACCTTCTTTCACTTCTTGAAACAGATCTTTGTGCGTTGCCACTAATAGGCGCACATCGACAGGGACATTTTTATTCGAGCCTAAACGAGTCACTTCTCTTTCCTGCAAAACGCGCAAAAGTTTGGATTGTGAATTTAGATCCATTTCACCTATCTCATCTAAGAATAAAGTTCCTTTGTCTGCTTCTTCAAATTTTCCTGGCTTCGATTTGTCAGCACCAGTAAACGCGCCTTTTTCGTATCCAAACAATTCACTTTCAATCAATTCTTTTGGAATTGCAGCTACGTTAATAGACACGAATGGTTTTTTCATTCGCGTTGAGTTGTAATGAATTGCTTTTGCGACCAATTCTTTTCCAGTACCAGTTTCACCAGAAATGATAACATTTATTTTCGTTTGGGAAGTTTTCTTTAGCAATTCAAAAACTGATTGCATAGATTCACTGTTCCCCACAATATAATCTTTGAAATTGTACTTTGTTGAAATTTCGTTGGAAAGTACATTAATTTCGTCTTCTAGAACGGATCTTTCATTTGCTTTGTGCACAAGCAACCATAATTTTTCAACTGCTTCATTATCTTTGATAAGATAGTCATATGCACCAGCTTTCATTAGTTTCAGTGCTATTTGAACGTCATTTTGAGCAGATAGCACTATGACTTGGCAATTGGGGCATTTATTCAGGATGATTGGCAGAAGTTCTAGTCCTACGTAATCAGGCAGTGTGTGGTCTAATGAAATTACTTGCGGATTTTCATGCAAATTATCAATTAATTCCTGTCCTGAATTAAACACTTGCACCTCAAAATCTGGATCCATCGATATCTTGTGATGAATTAACTTTGAATAAAAAACATCGTCTTCTACAATAAATATCTTAGATTTTCCCATTTTTAAAACAGTGGATCAATTATTTAAATAATACTCAATAATTTTGCACAATTAAAATTACTGAATGAAACATATAAACAGTTTGATTCGACGGTATTGGTATGGAGTTTTCTCAAATACAATTACTATTGGTTTTGAATAAAACAAGTTATAGTCGGTCAAAATTCTAGGTAAATATAACTAATACATTAATCAAATCCATAGAAATTTATTTTTTTTAAGCTACAACCAACATTTTATTGCTCTTTCCTTCCGAATAGTCATAATGTGTGCTTTCGCCAATAGTGCGCGATTTTTTCAACATATTATGAATTGTAGATTTCCCAATATCAAGTATTTCTGAAACTTTTATAACATTGTTGTCATATTTTTTTAAGTAGTAATGAATGATAATTTCAGTGTAAGTTTCGAGGGTTTTTTCACTTATAAACAGATTGTCTAATTTTTCTGATTCATTGAAGTTTATATCGTCAGCATGAATGATTTTTTCATCACTCATTACAACTGCAATCTCTACAATCGATTTTAATTGTCTTACGTTTCCTGGGTATGGATAGCTTGCAATTTTATGCTGTGCCTCCTTCGAAAGTGCTTTGATTTCAATTTCATTTTCCGAACAGAAATCCTTAATGAATTTTGTTGCAAGTAGAATTATGTCACTTCCTCTATCTCTTAGTGGTGGAAGAGTTATTTGTAAGCCCATTAGTCTATAAAAAAGATCCTCTCGAAATCTTCCCTCTTTTACCTCTTGATATAAATTTTTATGGGTTGCAACGACTATGCGAACATCAATAGCAATTGTTTTGTTAGAACCTAAACGCGTAACTTCTCTTTCTTGTAAAACTCTCAAAAGTTTAGATTGTGAATTTAAATCCATTTCTCCAATTTCATCTAAGAATAATGTTCCATTATGTGCCTCTTCGAATTTTCCTGATTTTGATTGCTCAGCCCCAGTAAAAGCACCTTTTTCATACCCGAATAATTCACTTTCGATTAACGCTTGCGGTATAGCGGACATATTAATCGAAACAAATGGTTTTTTCATGCGAGTAGAATTGAAATGAATGGCCTTTGCGATAAGTTCTTTTCCAGTTCCTGTTTCTCCTGAAACAATTACGTTTATTTTAGTTTGAGATGTTTTTTTAAGCAAATCAAAAACAACTTGCATTGAATCACTGTTTCCAGTAATATAATCTTTAAAATTATATTTGGATGATACTTCCATTGTTAGGTCTTTCAACTCAAGCTCTAGAACTGATCTTTCGTTTGCTTTGTGCACGAGTAGCCAAAGTTTTTCAATTGCTTCATTATCTTTAATTAGATAATCGTAAGCACCAGCCTTCATTAATTTTAAGGCTGTCTGAACATCATTTTGAGCTGATAAAACAATCACTTGACTGTTTGGAGAATATTTTTGTATAATCGGAAGCAGCTCTAGACCTGTATAATCAGGTAATGAATGATCTAAAGAAATCACTTGAGGATTTTCATGTAAATTATCAAGTAGACTTTGGCCAGAATTGAATATTCGAACTTCAAAATCCGGGTCCATTGATATTTTGTGTTGGATTAATTTTGAATAAAATAGATCGTCTTCAACGATAAAAAATTTTGATTTCCCCATTTTTGATAAAGTTTGAATCAAATTTTTGGAAAAATCTTTGGTGCTCAGTATTGAATTAAAAACAGTTAAATTTAAATACGTATTTGTACGTAGAATAGAGTAGGAGATTTAATAGAGGAAAAAGTTTTTTTAGATTCAGCGCTTATAGAATCTCTAAATAGAAGGTCTAAATAATCTGAAGGATTTCTGTTTTAGATTTCTAACAGCATTTTAGTCCCTTCACCCAAGGCGCTTTCCAAATTGATTTTAGCACCAAGTATTTTTGCTCGCTTTAAAATATTATTTATACCAAAACCATGGGTAATAGTGTTTTCATCATAACCATCACCATCGTCAACAATAAGTATGGAAATTTTATTGTTTCTAACGAATATTTCACAAACAACATTTTGACAATTAGAATATTTTTGAGAATTGGTCACAAACTCTTGAATAATTCTGAAAAGATTAAATGACATATCTGTATCGATTTCACGTGTTGCACTTATTTTTGCGCGAAATTCATAATTAATATGCATTGAAAACTCATTTAATTTTCCAAAGAAAGCATCTAGTCCTTGCATTAAACCAGCTTCTAATTCTGGCGGTGCCAAATTATAACAAAGCGTTTTCATCTGCAGCATGCTATCAGTGACAATTTGCTTGCAAATTTGTTTTATTTGAACCTCTTGTTCGTTTTGAGAATTTAATTGCGAAATGTACAAATTGAGCGCAACCAAATGTTGCCCGAGTCCATCATGAAGTTCCATTGCGATTCGATTTCGCTCATCGTCAAGTGTTTCATGAATTAACCTTTCTTTCTCAATTATAGCCGTTTTGTCGATGTTAATATCTTCAATGTAACCTAACCAAAAGTTTTTGCCAACATATTCGCTAAATGTTCCTGCAATCAATCGATACCACTTGAAATTACCTTCTTTATCAAAAATTCTAAATTCGGCACTCCACGATTTTTGATCTCTTCGCGCATTTTGCATTTTTATTAGAAATTCAGGTAAATCCTGAATATAAATGCGTGAAATAAAATAGCTTTCGTCACTTATGACCGAAGCTTTGTCTAGATCTGGAAAGAGGATATTAAAATTTTCACTTACAAAGCGAATATTCATTTTTTTACCGAGTTCAATATCAAACCCGAAGTAGGCAACGCCAATATTAGGGAAAGATCTAAAAAGATTGGATGCAGAAACCGAATATTTTTCATCCAAAATAATTTTAATGATAAAACCTTCATTCGGTATTGGTTTTAGCATTATTTTCCCAACACGTGAGGCTGAAACTCCTTCCGATAATAGAACATCTTTTCGCTCGATTATTCCTTCAAGAAAAGAGATGATTGCTGCTGGAGAAAGAATTTTTTTAATGAAATCGAGTATTAAAGCACCAACTTGTAATTCGCTTTCATTGGAGTAAAAAATATCTTGAATTGTGTTATTTTTGTAAATCAGTTTAAAGTTGGAATCAACGATTAGAACGCCACTTTTCAAGTCGTCAAAAAATGTTTCCAATTCCTCAATCGTTGAAGGCATGGAAGACTCTTCTTTCAGCTTTTTTAGTTGAAACGAGTCATCAATTTTCTGATGAGATTGATTGACTAGTAAGGATGAGAACATATGTTCCATTTGATTCAATTTTATCTATAATCGGTAAGGCAGAGTATGAATCTAAAGTTATCTTTAAATTAACTAGAACTCCTTTTGCAAGTTCTATTCCATTAAATTAATTTATTGATAATCAGTATTTTAACAATTTATGGGTATATACAAATTCCCAAAATGGGAAAATTATTCTGTTTTTTGGAATCTGAACGGGAATTTTGGTTCAATAATTAGGCATAACTGTTGATTAGAAAGTTCAAATTTAGTACATGAAAAAATTCTACTTTTTGTTTCTATTGCTGTCGTTAGTTGTTCCAATGCAAGCCCAGCTCAATTGCCAAACAATTGAGGTTTTTTCGGGCGATTCAACCATTTGTTTTCACCAAATAGGAACTGTTTCAACACTAACTTTTCCATCAAAGCAACATGAACGTTATTATCATTTTCAAGCCTTTGATGTAAATGGAAATCGGGTATTAAATGCTGGTTATGGTCCCTTGCATGGTTCATCTTCATTAGATGTAAAGTACCATTCAAATGGTGCGATTAAGTCGGCACGCAGTACTTTTCAACCTGATGGTGGTATTCAGCATTATGATGTAACTACTTTCTATAGAGAAGATGGCACTTTTAGTCATGAAGAAGATCATTCCTGGGATCGACAAATAACTCAGCCTATTTTCGAACCTTCAGAGCCTGTATCCGTCGTTCAACCAAAGCCATATCGAGAAGATTCACTTTTATTTTACATAAAGAATACTACAAATAGAAAAGTAAAAGTATTGGTTGGTCACAAAGGTAAATCGGTCAATAAAGAAATTGTTACAGTCAAAAAAAACGCCTCAGTTGAAATAGGAAAGTATTTACCTGTTGGGAATGATAATGATCCAAATCGTTATTTTGATCTCGATATATTACCGAATAATAGATTCGTTCAGCCACAACTTATTTGGTCTAACGATTTTCTAATTGAAAGAAATTCCTATTTGTTAATTGTAATATTCAAAGAATAGTAGAAACTAGATTTAGGACGTTTTAATTTTCAAATTCTTCACTTATCTTTGTGACGGATGATTTCTCTCCACCTGTTTCAAATGAGGAAAGGATAAACGCTCTCCGCGACGAGCGATACTCAAGAATCAAATTTTATTTTTATGACAACAATGGAAAAATTGAGTTCAGCGCAGTTAATGCAATTGGAAGATAAACACGGTGCACATAACTATCACCCGCTGCCTGTTGTATTGTCAAAAGGAGATGGCGTTTATGTTTGGGATGTGGAAGGAAAGCGCTATTATGATTTTTTAAGTGCCTATTCGGCAGTAAATCAAGGCCATTGTCACCCAGCAATTATCGGAGCAATGATTGACCAAGCTCAAACACTCACGCTAACATCAAGAGCATTTTACAATGATACACTCGGTGTTTACGAGAAATATATCACTGAGTATTTTGGTTTCGACAAAGTATTACCAATGAACACAGGCGCTGAGGCAGTCGAAACAGCAATCAAATTGTGTCGTAAATGGGCATACGAGAAAAAGGGCATCAATGAGAATGACGCAAAAATAATTGTTTGTGAAGGCAATTTCCATGGACGAACGACGACTATTATTTCTTTTTCAAGTGATCCAGATGCAAGCAAAAATTTTGGACCATATACTCCAGGATTTATTCGCATTCCGTATGATGACACTGAAGCATTGGAAAATGCACTACAACAGCCGAATGTTGCAGGTTTCTTGGTAGAACCTATTCAGGGCGAAGCTGGTGTTTATACTCCAGCAGCAGACTTTTTAGCAAAATCAAGAGAATTATGTACAAAGTACAATGCCTTGTTTATTGCAGATGAAGTTCAAACGGGGATTGCTCGTACAGGAAGTTTATTAGCTGTTTGTGGAAATTGTACTTGCGAAAATCACTGTGAAAAACAAACAACGTATAGTCAACCAGATATTTTAATCTTAGGTAAAGCACTTTCCGGAGGGGTTTATCCCGTTTCTGCTGTATTAGCAAATGACGAGGTGATGATGGTTATTAAACCTGGACAGCATGGTTCTACCTTTGGTGGAAATCCTATTGCAGCGAAAGTAGGTGTTGCTGCGTTGGATGTTGTGAAAAATGAACAACTCTCATTAAACGCTCGTAAATTGGGTGTCATTTTCCGAAATGAAATGCAGCGAATTATTGAC
>JBIIKG010000142.1:0-7667 GCA_044233275.1 Crocinitomicaceae bacterium
TTTATCTAAGGTGATATGCAAATTCAAGCCTTTTAATTCTTCACCTTGTGCAACAATTACTCCTTCTCCATCGACCAAATATGCTGTCGGAATAAATTGAACATTGTAAGCTTTCGAAGCAACTCCTTCCTTATCCCAACCGTGATTAGACCAGCTAAGTTTATCGTCAGTAATTGCTTTTTTCCATTGGGCCTCATCTCGATCAAGGGAAACACTAAAAACTTCAAATCCTTTCGCATTCTTGAATTTAGAATCTTTGTACTTGTTATATGCTTCAACCACTTTAGGATTCTCTCTTCTACAAGGTCCGCACCATGATGCCCAAAAATCGATCAGCACCATTTTACCTTTCAACTTCGAAAGTTTCACCTTTTTGCCTTGTGGTGAATTCAATTCAATTTCCGTTGCCTTTTCATTCAATCCAACAACTTTTTTGAAACTAATTGAATTAAACGCGCAAGTAATTGCACCAACAGCTAATAAAACGAGGAGTATTTTCTTCATTATCCGATTCTTCTAATGTCCGCACCAATGTTATTCAAGCGTCTTTCAATGTCTTGGTAACCTCGGTCGATTTGTTCTATATTATGAATAACACTTTTTCCTTTCGCCGAAAGAGCGGCAATTAAAAGTGAAACACCTGCACGAATATCTGGTGAGGTCATTTGTATTCCTTTCAAGGTATGTTGTTTATTCATACCGATTACCGTTGCTCTATGTGGATCGCACAAAATAATTTGCGCACCCATATCAATTAGTTTATCAACGAAAAACAAGCGTGACTCGAACATTTTTTGATGAATCAACACGGATCCTTTTGCTTGAGTTGCCACCACTAAAACGATTGATAATAAATCTGGTGTAAATCCTGGCCATGGCGCATCTGCAATGGTCAAAATGGAACCGTCAATAAAGGTATCAATTTCGTAAGATTCTTGAGCAGGAATGTAAATATCATCCCCTCTGCGCTCTAATTTAATCCCTAATCGTTTGAACACATTTGGTATAATTCCAAGGTTATCCCAACTCACATCTTTAATGGTAATTTCAGAGCCAGTCATTGCTGCCAAGCCAATGAAACTTCCAATTTCAATCATATCTGGAAGAATTCGATGGAAACATCCTTTCAATTCTTTTACTCCTTCAATCACCAACATGTTTGAAGAAATACCAGAGATTTTAGCACCCATTGAATTCAACATTTTGCATAACTGCTGCAAATAAGGTTCACAAGCGGCATTATAAATCGTTGTTGTTCCTTCAGCCATCACAGCTGCCATAAGGATGTTCGCAGTTCCTGTTACAGATGCTTCATCTAAATGTATGTATGTTCCTTTTAATTTTTTTGCTTCAATTGAGTAAAAATGCTCACCAGCGTCGTAATTAAATTTTGCCCCTAACATTTGAAATCCTTCAAAATGGGTGTCTAAACGACGACGACCGATTTTATCACCTCCTGGTTTAGGAATATAACCTCTACCAAAACGCGCCAATAAAGGTCCAACAATCATAATTGATCCTCTCAATGCGCCTGCTCTTTTCTTGAAATCTTCTGTTTCCAAGTAGGCCATATCGATGTCTTTTGCTTGAAAAATGAAAGTACCTTTTTCTACTTTTTCAATTTTAACACCCATCGTTTGCAACAATTCAATCAATTTGTTGACATCGACAATATCTGGAATATTTGAAATTGTTACTTTTTCTGCTGTTAACAGGGGTGCACAAAGCACTTGCAATGCTTCATTTTTAGCTCCTTGCGGAATTAATTCACCTTTTAATTTTTTTCCTCCGTAAATCTCAAATGAAGACATGTCTTAAGTATTATGCTTTATACAAATCAAAAGAACGAATAAATACTCTTCGGAATTCACGCCATCAAATATTTGTTCAACAATTTATTATTAATAAAAAAGGGCGATAATATGCGCCCTGTAAAATTTTGCTAAACCCTTAATCAATTAAATGTATAAACCCTTTATTGGTCAAAGGTTTAAAATGAAGTACTACGGTTTTTTAATGAATTTCTTCTTTTGATTTTGCTTTTGGTTCTTCTTAGGCTTATTCGTCCATTTATTTTGGTTTAAACCCATTGATCGCAAAATAGTATTTGTATTCACTAATTCGTCTGGATTCTCAAGTATAAGTTCTCCTTTCGATAATTCCTTTAATTGTTCTGCGATAACATTATTTTCTACGGCATCATTATTATAAGCAAGAAACTGCTTTTTCATAAAATTCGCCATTGTATTTTTCATATACTCCTTTTCTTTCTCATCGGTAATTTCTCCGGCTGTTTCAAGAATTTTCTGTGTATACTTTCCATAATGTCCAAATCGAATTTTGCTTGAAGGATACTCCATGATTTGCGGTCGTTCATTCAACACTTCTTGTTTTGGAATCTCATAGGGAGAATCAACATCAAGTTTAAAATCAGACATTACAAACAAATGTGTCCATAACTTATGACGAAAATCATCTACATCGCGCAAATGCGGGTTCAATTGACCCATAACTTCAATTATTGCTTGTGCAGCACGATTACGCTCAGTTCGATCTGTTATCTCCATCGCATAAGCAATCATTTTCTGCACATTTCGGCCATATTCTGGCAAAATAAGCGGACCGCGTGTTGTGTTGTATTCCATTTTTTGAATTATGAATGATAAATTATGAATGATGAATTAACAGAATTGAAAACCTGATTTTACTCAGAACTTTCAATTCATATCTCATAATTCATAATTCATTTTAGTTCTCCAGGATTTTTCCTAAAGCATTGTTATATAAATCTTTTGCTTCACTTACGAAGCCAAAATGCTCGTCATCAATCATCATTTTACCTTTGGTAACATGACCTAACAAAGTAAAATTAACGCCAGATTCCATCATGTATTCTAAGAAATCTTCCTCTTGGTTTTCATTAACTGAAACCACTACTCTTCCTTGACCTTCACCAAATAAGAATGCATCTTCTCGTACTTCAGAATCGGTAACAATATCAAATCCTAAATCTCGATGAATTGACATTTCAACTAAAGAAACGAAAAGTCCACCATCTGATACATCATGAGCCGCATTAATCAAATTATTATTGATTAGTCCATTTACTGCTTGATGTAATGTATATTCTTTCTCTAAGTCGAAATATGGCGCTGGAGAAGCCTTAATTCCATGATATGTTGCAAGGTATTCTGAAGAAGCAATATCTTCTACGCATTCACCTAATATAAAGATTAAATCACCTTTCTGTTTAAAATCAAGGGTCATCAATTTTTCTTTATCTTCCAATAAACCGATCATTCCAATGGTTGGTGTTGGGAAAACTGGAACTTCAACTCCGTTTGTAACTGATTGATTGTAGAAAGAAACATTCCCACCTGTAACGGGAGTTTGGAATTTCAAACATGCAGTTGACATTCCTTTAATAGCACCAACAAATTGCCAGTAAGATTCCGGATTATACGGATTTCCAAAGTTCAAACAGTTTGTTATTGCACTTGGAACACCACCAGCACAAACAATATTTCTTGCTGCTTCTGAAACTGCAATCATTGTCCCCACTTCTGGGTCAGCATGCACATAACGTGAATTACAATCCACTGTCATAGCCAATGCTTTATTCGTGCCTTTAATATTAACAACACCTGCATCCGATGGACGATTAGTTGTCATATTTTTTGTTCCTACCATTGAATCATATTGCTCATAAATCCATTTTTTGGAAGCAATATTTGGCAATTGAAGTAATTTGAATCCAACTTCTTTCAAATCTTTCGGTTGCTTAACATCGTTGATATTAAACTTTTTGTATTCTTGAAAATAAGCTGGCTCTTTATATTCTCTATCGTATTGCGGAGCACCACCACCCAAAACCAATGATTCAGCAGGAACATCCCCTACTAATTCACCATCCATGTAGTATCTTACTCGATCAGAATCAGTTACCACACCGATTTCTTCAGCATGCAAATCCCATTTATCGAAAATTCTTTTTACGACTGATTCTTGTCCTTTTTGCACTACTACCAACATTCTCTCTTGAGATTCAGAAAGCAGTATTTCGTATGGAAGCATATTATCTTGACGAGTCGGAACTCTATCCAAATGAATATCCATTCCAACACCACCTGCAGCACTCATTTCGTTTGTTGAACAAGTGATTCCGGCGGCCCCCATATCTTGCATTCCTCGGATACAATCCGTTTGTGCTAATTCCATAGTTGCCTCGAGAAGTAATTTCTCCATAAATGGGTCACCTACCTGAACAGAAGGTAAATCATTAGCAGAATCCTCCGTTATATCCTTTGATGCAAAAGCAGCTCCTGCAATTCCATCTTTACCGGTAGCTGAACCTACGATGAAAACAGGATTTCCTGGTCCCGTTGCTTTTGCCGAAATAATTCTTTTTGTATCAATAATTCCAGCTGAAAAAGCGTTTACAAGTGGATTTTGATTGTAAGATTCATCAAAGAATACTTCGCCACCAACGATTGGAATACCGAATGCATTGCCATAATCACCAATTCCTTTTGTAACACCTTTAACCAACCATTTCGTGCGAGCATTTTCGATATTTCCGAAACGCAATGAATTCAATTGAGCAATTGGTCGAGCACCCATCGTGAAAATATCGCGGTTAATCCCTCCTACTCCTGTAGCAGCACCTTGGTATGGTTCTAATGCACTTGGGTGATTGTGTGATTCAATTTTAAAAACACATCCTAAACCGCCACCTATATCAACCAAACCAGCATTTTCTTCACCAGCTTTCACTAACATATGTGGTCCATCCTTCGGTAATTTTTTCAACCAAAGAATTGAATTTTTATATGAACAGTGCTCAGACCACATTACTGAATACACTGCTGTTTCAGTAAAATTAGGTGTACGACCAAGTATTTCTTTGATCATTTCAAACTCATCAGGACGTAATCCTAGATCTACAGCCTGCTCTATTGTGGCCTCTTGTTGTAGTGTGCTTTCCATAGAAATTTAATGTATTGCAAATGTAATGAATTATTTTGTTTTCATTCAATGCAACCTTGATTCACATTACAAATGTTAAACTGTTATCAAAACTCAAAATAGTTTAATTTTTTTTTGGTATAACGATTTTAATTTATGATTTTTACATCATTCAAAACTACGCCTAAACATGACTACTAAAAAAGTATATTTTACGCTTTTACTAATTTTAATTTGTCAGAACTTTTACTCACAAATCTTTTTTGCGAATAATGCTTTGATTCAAATTAATTCAAATGCTGTTGTTCATACCAATGGGGGAGTTATCCTGACCAACGGAACAGATTTAATAAATGATGGTACACTTCAAGTTACTAAAAACTCCACTTTTCCTCAGGCTGGCAATTTTACACTTACAAGCTCAACAATAGTTAATGGTAATGGCTTATATCGTGTTGAACAGGACTGGACCAATGATGCTACTTTTACAGCTCAATCAAGTACTGTAAATTTATATGGTGATGTGCAACAATTTATTACGAGTACCAATGGAACCATTACTGAATTTAATAATCTGACGTTAACTGGAACTGGAGCTGGAAATAACCGTAAAAAAACACTTCAAAATATTGATTCTCGCATTTCATTAACAGGTGTTCTCGCTTTAAATAATCGCGAATTAGAAACACAATCAAATGACTTTACCGTTTTAAATTCTTCATCTTCAGCAATCACAAATTCTCTAACATTTGGGTCAGAAGGATTTGTGAGCAGTTTAGATCCTGGTTATTTAATATGGAATAGTAATTCGCAAAATCCATATATCTTTCCCGTGGGATCTAGTTTAGGAACACTCAGATATCGTCCAGCAAAAATTCAACCACAATCAAGTAATGCTCATTCATATGGAGTGCGCATGAACAATGTTTCCGCAGATAATTACAATTATTTTTTAGCGCAAAATGACGGTTCGATTGAATCAGCAAATGCATTATTTTTCCATTCTATTGAGCAATTAAATGGAAATTCACCAGCAGAAGTTGGTGTTGCCTACCTTCCCTCAGCAGATGGCGATTGGTCAGGCATGGCACATTGGCATACTGGACAAACTCAATGGAATTCGATGGGACAAACTGCAGATGCAGCCATTAGTAATTATACTTATGTAAACAAATCAGCATGGGATTTCACTGCACCTGGAACACCTTATGTTTTAGTTAATTTAATGGACGCTTTAGTTATCCCAAATGTATTTACTCCTAATGGCGATGGAGTTAATGACGTCTTTTCTATTGACGGTAAGGCAATAACTGATTTCAACTTAACAATTGTGAATCGTTGGGGAAATACAATTTTTGAATCAAATGACATTAATACATCTTGGGATGGAACGTCTAATGGCACACCATGTATAGACGGAACCTATTTCTATATAATAAAAGCTAAATCAACATCAAATGACTATAACAAACATGGTCATGTTACCTTAAATGCAAATTAAACTTTACTGAAATAAACGAATATGAAAAATTTATTTAAGAATTCAATCTTGATCGCCTTTGTTTCTGGCTCATTCCTTTCAACAGCGCAAAACAATGTTGGTATCGGAACTACTACGCCAGATCCAAGTGCCATTCTAGAATTGGAAGCAACAGATAAAGGTATTCTTGTACCTCGAATGACAACTGCGCAACGAACAGCAATTGTAGCACCAGCAAATTCTTTGTTGGTATACGATATAGACGTAGAATGCTATTTTTTCTTTAAAACTATCGGTGGGTGGCAAAACCTTTGCAGTAGCGCTGTAGGTCCTGCGGGACCTCAAGGTCCGGTTGGACCAGCAGGTGCAATTGGTGCTACAGGGCCAGCAGGAGCTAATGGCACTGCAGGACCGACGGGACCAGCAGGACCGATAGGTGCAACAGGACCAGCAGGAGCAAACGGTATTGATGGTTTGAATGGTGCTGCAGGACCAGCGGGACCAGCAGGACCGATAGGTGCAACAGGACCAGCAGGTACAAATGGTATTGATGGTGTGAATGGTGCAGTTGGTGCAACAGGGCCAGCTGGACCAGCAGGACCAGCAGGACCGGCAGGTGTAAATGGAATTGATGGCTTGAATGGTGCAGTTGGTGCAACGGGTCCAGCAGGACCAGCGGGACCGGCAGGTATAAACGGAATTGATGGCTTGAATGGTGCAGCAGGACCTCAGGGACCAGCGGGACCGGCAGGTGTAAATGGAATTGATGGCTTGAATGGTGCAGTTGGTGCAACGGGACCAGCAGGACCAGCAGGTGCAAACGGAATTGATGGTTTGAATGGTGCAGCAGGGCCGGCGGGACCAGCAGGACCAGCAGGACCGATAGGTGCAACAGGATTAGCAGGTGCAAATGGAATTGATGGCTTGAATGGTGCAGTTGGTGCAACGGGACCAGCTGGACCAGCAGGAGCGACAGGTCCGGCAGGGCCAATAGGACTAACGGGACCAGCAGGTCCAGCAGGACCGATAGGTGCAACAGGACCAGCAGGTGCAAACGGAATTGATGGCTTGAATGGTGCAGTTGGTGCAACGGGTCCGGCAGGACCAGCGGGACCGATAGGTGCAACAGGGCCGGCAGGTGCAAACGGAATTGATGGTTTGAATGGTGCAGCAGGACCGGCGGGACCAGCAGGACCAGCGGGACCAGCAGGACCGATAGGTG
>JBIIKG010000143.1:0-7660 GCA_044233275.1 Crocinitomicaceae bacterium
GCTGAGCAGTTACACTGCCTATTGGGTCACTTGGTGGTGTACAACAAGGTAACACAACAATTGTGTCTGTTAAAAAAGAAGAGGCGTCATAGTGACAATAATCACCAACAATAAAAGAATAAACACCAGGAGTCGTAATTGTTATAATCGGTCCGGTTGTTCCATCACTCCAAACATAGCCAGGGTAGGTTGGTGGTTGAAATAAAACAGGGTAATTTGACAAATCAATTGTCAAAGGACCATTGCACAAGCTGTATTCATCATCTGCAATGAAGCCATAGGTATTTCCTCCTTCGTAAATAGGATTAACAGGTGTTGTTGGTGCGATCAAACAACAATTTCCTCCTGCACTAATTGAATAATTTCCTGTGAAACAACTATAGTCGACAGTATGTGAATAGATGCTGCTTCCCACACCGAATTCAGCTAGAAAGAATTGAGCAATTTGATTGGCTGAATTTCCGCCACCAGCATTTGAACTTGAGCAATCTCCTTCTGCTCCAACCATACAATTGACAAGAGGTGGGAGTCCAGGTCCAAGTGGTTCTCCTAGATAATTTGCAATAGCCGGTGAACCTGTGTTGCCAGAATAAATAGTCACAATTCCAGGAGCGACACCATTGATTGTTGTTGTTGCGATGTTTGGACCACAATTGGTGTTGTTTGGGCCATTGAAACCAGCATAAATTACTTCTGTTATGTTGCCGACAAATGGTCCTGAAAAATTGACTTCAGTAGCCTCATACGTGCAAATACCAATTTTTAAATTGGGAATATTTTGATCAACATTAATGTTTAAAGTACCACCCTCATAATTGGAATAAAGGACTACATTTCCATTTACATCACAGATGTTGGTGGGGTTTGAACCAGGAGGTTCTATACAACAGGTACCGCCGTCTGAAATATTAAAAGTGTTGTTTAAATAGCAATTATACTGTGTGTGATGGAAATACAATTGGGCTCCAGTTTGGTTTTCAAAATAATAAACCACTTCATCGGGTGTATTTCCGCCTCCAGCACTATTGAGTGTATCGCATTGACCTGAAACACCTATCATTATTCCACCCCAAGGACCAGCTCCATTTCCATGTGCAGGTGTATATCCAACCAGAGGTGGATCCTGTGGTGGATTGATAGTTATAAGTCCAGCTGCGACACCGCTTATACTTGTAGGAAAATTTCCTTGACCACAATTGTTATTATTTTGTGCTGAATTGAATCCAGCATAAATTACTTCGGTTATATTTCCTACAAACGGTCCAGTAAAAGTAACTTGAACAGGTTCATATGTGCAAATGCCCACTTTTAGATTTGGGATATTCTGATCAATGTTAATGGTGACTATTCCGCCGTCATAATTTGAATAAACGATTAAATTTCCTGAAGGATTGCAGAATTGTTGTGCGTTCACCGTAGAAAAATTCAGTAGAATCGTGAAACTGAAGAGAACTAAAAAATATCTAGTTAAAAGATTTGTCATAAAATGTCGCAGTATTCAATACGAATATACAAACTTGTAAGTTATAAATTAACAAGCTTTTATGATTTTTACATAGGATTTATGGACAAAAAAAATCCCGATGTTGCCATCGGGATTCCTGCTATATAAAGTATAATTTATTTATTTCTTCACTGCATCAACAACCGCCTTGAAAGTATCAGGGTGGTTCATTGCTAAATCTGCAAGTACCTTACGGTTCAATTCGATTCCGCTTTTGTGCACAGCTCCAATGAATTGAGAATAGCTCATTCCGTGCTGACGTGCACCTGCGTTAATACGCGTAATCCACAAAGAACGGAAACTTCTTTTCTTTTGTTTACGTCCGATGTAAGCATAAACGAGACCTTTTTCGATCGCATTTTTTGCTACAGTCCAAACATTCTTTCTGCGTCCAAAGTAACCTTTAGACAGCTTCATCAAATTTTTTCTACGTGCTCTTGAAGCAACGTGATTTACTGATCTTGGCATAATTTTAAGTTTTTAATAAAGAGTGCATCATTGTTTCAGATGACTTGGATACTCGTTATTGGGTTAACAATTCTAAACCAGTTGTGATTTCGGCAGCCGCAGCTGATTACTTCATACACAATTGTAATTTAACATTTGCTAAGTCAGTTGAGTTAACTAAACCAGCTTTTGTTAAATTTCTTTTTCTTTTAGTCGACTTCTTAGTCAAAATATGACTTTTGAAGGCGTGCTTTCTTTTGATTTTACCGCTTCCAGTGATCGTGAATCGCTTCTTTGCACTGGATTTAGTTTTCATTTTTGGCATCTCTCTTCGTTTTTAATAGTTAACTCTATATAGCACCTTTATAATTATGAATTAGGAGTTTAGAATTATGAATTGAATAGTTAATTCATAATTCATACTTCATACTTCATAATTCAATTATTTGTTTTTCTTAGGGTTGATCATAATAATCATTCTCTTCCCTTCCAACTTTGGTAACTGCTCTACAGCACCAATATCTGAAAGTTCTTGAGCAAACTTCAATAACAGGATTTCTCCTCTATCCTTAAACACAATTGTTCGACCACGGAAGAATACATAAGCTTTAACCTTACTTCCTTCTTCTAGGAACTTACGTGCATGAGCCAATTTAAAATTGAAATCATGATCATCTGTATTGGGACCGAAACGAACCTCTTTCAAAACGATTTTACTTTGTTTTGCTTTCAATTCCTTTTGTTTTCTTTTTTGGTTATAAAGAAACTTTCGGTAATCCATTATCTTACAAACTGGTGGTACAGCATTTGGCGAAATCTCTACCAAATCTAATTCCTGTTCGTCAGCCATTTTAATTGCTTCGCTAGTCGAAACAACCATCGGTTCTTGTCCCTCAATTACAAGACGAATTTCACGTGCAATGATTTTCTCATTGATTCTGTGTTCTTCCTTCTCTTCTCTTTTTACAAAAGGTTTTCTTGTGTTTTTTCTCATTAATTTTTTTAAACGTTAGAAGATAATTCCTCTTCAATTGCTTTTCGTACGATTTCTGCAAACGATTCAACATCCATAGATCCCAAATCTCCAGTACCTCGTTGGCGAACAGACACTAAGTTACCATCAGCCTCTTTCTCACCAACAACAAGCATAAACGGGATTTTTTTCATCTCTGCATCCCTGATTTTCTTGCCTACCTTTTCATTACGGTCGTCAACGAATCCGCGAATATCGTAATTATTTAACAATTCTGAAAGTTTTTCTGCGTACTCGTTGTAATTCTCTGAAATTGGCAGTATCGCATATTGCTCAGTACTTAACCAAAGTGGAAAATCTCCCGCACAATGCTCCAATAAAACGGCAACAAACCGCTCCATAGAACCAAATGGTGCGCGGTGAATCATAACTGGTCGATGCTTCTGATTATCAGCTCCTGTGTACTCCAATTCAAAGCGTTCTGGCAAGTTGTAATCAACCTGAATTGTTCCTAATTGCCACTCACGTCCAAGTGCATCTTGTACCATGAAATCTAACTTAGGACCGTAAAATGCAGCTTCACCATATTCTACAACAGTTGGCAAGTCTTTTTCCGCTGCTGCTTCGATAATCGCATTTTCTGCTTTCTCCCAATTTTCATCGCTTCCTATGTATTTAGTTGGATTTTCTTTATCACGCAAAGAAATCTGAGCTTTGAAATTTTCGAATTTTAATGTCTTAAAAATATAAAGCACTAAATCAATCACTTTTTTGAACTCATCCTTCACTTGGTCTTGTGTACAGAAAATGTGAGCATCATCTTGCGTAAAACCCCTAACACGTGTTAATCCATGTAACTCACCCGATTGCTCATAACGGTAAACGGTACCAAATTCAGCAAATCGAACCGGTAAATCTTTATATGAACGTGGTTTTGATTTATAAATCTCACAATGGTGCGGACAATTCATTGGTTTTAACATGAATTCTTCACCTTCGTAAGGTGTACCAATTGGCTGAAAAGAATCTGCACCATATTTCGCGAAGTGACCTGAAGTCACATACAATTCCTTGCTTCCAATATGTGGAGTGATAACTTGATCGTAACCCGCTTTGCGCTGTGCACGCTTTAAGAAATTTTCTAAACGCTCACGCAATGCAGCACCTTTCGGTAACCACAAAGGTAAACCTTGACCAACCTTTTGAGAAAAAGTAAACAATTCTAATTCTTTACCCAACTTGCGGTGATCGCGACGTTTAGCTTCTTCTAATTTCTCCAAATGCTCAACTAATTCAGCTTGCTTTGGAAATGTAACTCCGTAAATACGTGTTAATTGCTTGTTTTTCTCGTCACCTCTCCAGTATGCACCAGCAATAGCCGTTAATTTAACTGCCTTGATGAATCCAGTATCTGGAATGTGCGGTCCACGACATAAATCAGTAAAGTTTCCTTGCGTGTAAAATGTGATATTGCCATCTTCAAGGTTTTCCAATAATTCTATTTTATAGGGATCTTGCTTTTCTGTAAAATAGGCAATTGCCTCAGCTTTAGAAATTTCTTGGCGAACAAAAAGATTCTTTTCTTTCGCTAATTCTTTCATTTTAAGCTCAATTTTCTCCAAATCCTTCTCAGAAATTGAATATTCCATGAAATCTACGTCATAGTAAAACCCATTGGCAATTGGAGGTCCAATTGCTAATTTAATTCCTGGATAAAAGAATTCCAATGCCTCCGCCATTAAATGGGCAGATGAATGCCACATGGTCGATTTTCCTTCCGTGTCATTCCAGGTCAACAATTGCAGTGTTGCATCAGCGTCAATAGAACGTGTTGCGTCAATAACTTGACCATTGACTTTAGCGGCCAATACATTTCGAGCTAAACCTTCAGAAATACTTTTTGCAACATCTAATGACGTTGTTCCTTTTTCTACTTGTTTAACCGAGCCATCTGGAAGGGTAATGTGAATCATGTGTGAATGAAATTTGCCTGCAAAGGTAGTGAAATTAGAATTATAAATTCGGAATTTGGAGTTCGGAATTTAGTATTTGAGTCGTTCTAACATTAACATCTAACTCAAGTCTCAAGTTTCTAGTCCTCAGTTTCTAAAAATAACATTCGAAATTTGTGATTTCCAAGAAAAAATTGTTCATTTGCCTTAGGTCATGCCAACCGAAACTGCAACATATCACTTTTACCGTCAGCCATTTGTGTTGATTTTTACGTGTTTTGCAATAGGTATATTACTAGGACAATTTATCAGAGATTATAACACAAGTATATTTCTATTCTGTTGTTTTTCCATTGTCTCAATTACGGCTTTTTATCGCGATCGTTTAAATGGTAAATTGTTTTTCTTGTTCGCGGGACTAGCTTTTATGTTCTTGGGAATTTTGGTTTATGTGCAGAAAACGAACAGAAGTGAGGTGAATCGCTTTGAGAAGATTTATGCAGGAAATAACCCGTATTTATTCCGAATAACTGAAATTTCAAAAACCGGTGGTGCTTGGCGGAAATGTGTAGCAGAAATGGTCGGTGTTTACAATGGTGACAAATTGACTGAACTAAACCAACCGTTTTTAGTGTTTCTCGAACAAGAAGGTTTACATGCAGAAAAAGGTGATTTATTGATTTCAGCTGCTGAAATTTCACCGATAGAGAACAGAAATAATCCAGGTGAGTTCGATGCAGTGAAATATTGGGAAGGAAAAGGAATTTATCATTTAACTTTCATCGGAAGTACTGCTTATCGCTTAATTGACCGAACTGAACAAGGTTGGTTTGAAACGAAAATTACTGCACTGAATGATTATTTGGGTCAGGTTTTTGAAAAACACTTTGAAGGTCAACAATTAGGAGTTATGAAGGCTCTTGTTTTAGGTGATAAATCTTTGCTTGATACGGAAACAAAAACAAGTTTTAGCAATAGTGGGGCAATGCATGTGCTCGCTGTTTCTGGCTTACATATCGGATTGATACTGTATCTTTTCCTTTTTGTGCTCGAGCGAATGTCCCGATTTCTTTCCAAACGCAACGCTTTATTGATTGTAATTGCTTTGCTTTGGATTTATGCGGTCATTACAGGTTTGTCACCCTCTGTTCTTCGTGCGGTTTTTATGTTTACCGTTCTGGCTGGAACTCAGCTCTTCGCGAAGAAATACGATTCCATGAATGTTCTGTTCTTTAGTGCATTTGTTTTATTGATTTTCAATCCCCTTTACTTGTTTGACATTGGCTTTCAACTTTCCTACTTGGCAATGGTTGGGATTTTTGTCTTTTACCGACCAATAGAAAAAACGATTGTTATCCATAATTGGCTTTTGAATAAGGTTTGGCAAGGAACAGCGATTGGATTTGCTGCACAATTGATGACCGCACCTTTAAGTCTCTACTACTTCCATCAATTTCCGAACTATTTTGTCCTCACGAACATTGGGATGATGGCTTTTTCCGGACTCATTCTAGGTTTTGGATTAGGGCTTTTTGCTGTTGCGGAAGTAGGGTTTTTAGCAAAAATAGTTGGCTTTTTTTTATGGTTCATTTTATTACTGACAATTGAGTTTATAGAATGGGTAGAGCAACTCCCTGGAGCTGTTGCATATGGTTATACCTTTTCCTTGCTATTTGTTGCCTTGTTAACATTGGCCTTTTTTTATCTTCGTTATGGACAGCGAAAATGGACTTTGGTTGGAGCTTCGATTTCAATTTTGGTGATTTTTGTTTTCATTACAATCGAACGAAATCAAAACATGCAACAGGAAGAAGTTTGTGTGTTTAATGCCAATCAATTGATTGTTTCAGTAAAAAAGGGTGATGAGATTTATTGTTTTTACAAAGGTCAAGAAAAGGAATTGAACAAGGCAAAGTTTGCTTTAGAATCATATTCCAAGATATATCCTGGTAAAATTCATTATCAATCCTTAGCTGATAGTTCTTATTCACTAAAGTTATCGGATGAGCATATTGAAATTAAACATCAAAAGGGGTTCTATCAACTTGAAGTGAACAAAGAAAAGTATGCAATTCTATACAAGAATAATGATTTGTCCAATGTTTATGATGATTTGACCATTATTGGTCTGCCGTATATTTCTTCACCAGTGGATGTTTCGCTGAAAACTGGGAGCTATCGAATCCCTTTGAATCAAGTCTTATAATTTTGTGACCGTTTTTAATCTAAGGTAAGAATCAAACAGGAAGTAATATTCCGTTTTTTTTGCAGGATTATCGCTGTCTTTTAAAGTATAAGTAAACCAATAAGAATCGAGTGTTTCTTTTCCAACTTCATCAACTATGTTTTTGGAAAAAAGTTCACTGAAAGTTTCTTCAGAAATTGCTTTGTACTCTTTGAATAATGCGAATCGCGCTTGATTTTGAAGTAAATCTTGCACCCTCACTGTTTTTTTCTTGTACCCAATTTCCATTAAGTTCAGGGTGTGATTGATTAAATTGTCTTTATCAAGCGGACTCAACTCAGCTAAAGGAGATTTATAAAAGTTATAAAACCGTTCTTCTTCTTCTGTAGCAATGATTCCGGGATAGATAAATGATTCATTGAATAAATATTGTTTGTATCGTTCATTGTGTTTTTTTGGAATCAATACACTTTCAAGAATATTGAAATTGCGAACTGCTGCGCTTTGGTCTAACTTAAACTCCGATTGAACGATTCTCAAGGAATCACCTTCTTTGATGGAGAAAACATGGAATTCTTTGTAAATTACTTTATTTGTGT
>JBIIKG010000162.1:0-6274 GCA_044233275.1 Crocinitomicaceae bacterium
CGTTATGGAATTATAAATATTGGTGCAACAACTAATAGCAATTTAAATGTGGATGTGACTCGAACAAGCAGTTGGCATATCTCCACTCACATCCACATTTAAATTGCTATTAGTTGTTGCACCAATATTTATAATTCCATAACGACCTAAAGTATCATAGAAATTACACCATAACGGATAATTCGATGGATCTGCATTATCAATTCCCCATGAAGCACTTGTTGCTACAACAAAGGCCCCTTCCGTTCCATTTGAATTATTCCATCTTTGACGCTGAACTAAAGGATAAGTATACGCTGCTATTACCGATGCTTGGGTTGTGCTGGCATAGGTAGAAACCATTACCTTCAAGTTCCAGTTAGCACCAACAACTCCTAGATTATTATCTCCAACTGCAGCAATCATTCCAACGCAATTTGAACCATGAGAAGTTGAACCGCTGTTTGTACCATAACCTACTGTTCCATTATTTCCACCAGCATTCCAACCCATAATATCGTCAACGTAACCGTTTCCATCATCATCAATACTATTTCCTGCAATTTCAAATGTGTTGATCCATCGATTATTTCTTAAATCATCATGATCTAAGTTTGCACCTTCAATTATGCAAACAACAATATCATCATTCGTAGCAGAGGTTCCACCTGTTGCAATATCCCAAGCTAAATCTGAATCTATATCGGCATCTGCTGTTCCACCTGTTTGTCCTGTATTAATATGATGCCATTGTTGAGTTAACTGTAAATCATTTGGTACCGTTTCACGCATTTCGATATAGTAATTGTAGTCAGAAATGGTCACATCTAGGTCGTCATAAAGCATTTGTTGCATT
Source organism: Crocinitomicaceae bacterium (assembly GCA_044233275.1). Taxonomy (GTDB): domain Bacteria; phylum Bacteroidota; class Bacteroidia; order Flavobacteriales_D; family Crocinitomicaceae; genus M0103. The sequence goes on from JBIIKG010000162.1 coordinate 836, forward strand.
TCCGTATGAGAAATTACCTGATGATTGAATTTCACCAACCAAACACGCATTGGCGCAGAAAGCTCTTCAATGATTTGAAGTTCAAGATTTGGAGAAAATCTTTTAACAACATCTTGAATTTGACCATTTGGTTCAAGTTGCACCAACATTTCACCTTCAACATACGGTTTATTGTCAAACGTAACTTGAGAAAATGATTGCAAAAAGAGAAAAAACAATGGAAATACAGAGAGAATAATTCTTTTCATAGTCTTAGATTAAAATAAAGTGCACTAAAAATACACAATTTGTATTAAATAACACAACAAGTTACCGCCTACTTTGTTTTTCAATAAATGTATCTTTGTCGCATGCACCAATTTGATGAGCAAACAGTAAACGATCTTGAATTTCCAACAATTAGGGAATGGCTTGTCGCTTATGTGATTGGTCCAACAGCCAAAAAACGCATGGAGGAATTGAGTCCCTCCAATCATTTCCCAACTATTGAAATTGAATTGAGAAAAGTCAATGAACTCTTGGCGATTCGTGAACAAGGGGAAATTTTTCCTGCCTTAGATTTTGAAGAATTACAAAATGAAATAAAACTACTGCCAATTCGTAATTCAGTATTGTTGTTAGAGGGATACATTCGCATCGCACGCGCATCAGACTTGGTGAATTCATTGTTGTATTTCTTTGATAAGCGAGAAAAAGAATATCCTTTGTTGAATGGACTTTTCAAGAATGCTTATTATACAAAAGACATCATAGAAGCAATAGAAAAAGTATTTGACCGCGCCGGAAATGTGAAAGATGATGCTTCCAAATTGCTGTATGAAATACGTCAAAAAATAAAAACCATTCGAAATCAAATCAATCGAAATTTTGACAAAGAGGTAAGGCGTTTGGTCAAAGAGAATGTGTTGGGTGATACCAAAGAGGCATTTGTGAATGATCGTCGCGTTCTTACCATTTTGTCCACTCATAAAAGAAAAATATCTGGAACTGTTGTTGGATCTAGTAAAACTGGAAGTCTTACTTTTATTGAGCCGCAAGTAAACATCCAATTAAACAACGAATTGGAAATGTTGCTGGATGATGAACGAAAAGAAATTTACAGAATTCTTCAAGCATTAACTAAAGAAATTGCACTTTTCTTACCGCTTATTCAAGCGTATCAATCGATTTTAACAGAGCTAGATTTTATCAATGCAAAAACGCGTTTGGCCCTGGAACTCAACTGTGTTTTACCAGGAATTGAAAATGATACGCACATTGAAATCATCAATGCCTACCATCCGATTTTGTGGAAAGCAAATAAAGCGATGGGCAAGAAAACCTTACCGCAGTATATCCACATGGATAAGTTTTCGCGGATGTTGGTCATTTCAGGTCCAAACGCTGGAGGGAAAAGTATTACGTTGAAGACAATTGGACTTTTACAATTGATGCTTCAATCGGGCTTACTTGTGCCTGTGGATGCCAATAGTAAGATGTGTTTCTTTCAACAAATTCTTTCTGATATTGGTGACAATCAATCGATTGAGAATGAACTGAGCACCTACTCTTACCGTTTGAAGCGGATGAAACATTTTTTAGAAGTTTCAAACAAACGTACTTTACTGCTGTTAGATGAATTTGGAACAGGTTCCGATCCTGATTTAGGTGGTGCGTTGGCAGAGGTATTCTTTGAAGAATTGTACAATAAAAAGAGTTTTGGTGTCATAACAACCCATTACGCGAACATCAAACTAAAAGCCGATCAACTGAAAAATGCTATTAATGGTTGTATGCTTTTTGATACAGAGACTTTAGAGCCATTGTATCGTTTTTCGATAGGTCAACCCGGTAGCTCATTTACGTTTGAAGTAGCCCAAATAAATGGAATCCCACTCGATTTAATTGAAGAAGCAAAAACACGTTTGGATGTCCGAAAAGTTTCAATGGACAAGTTATTAAGCGAACTACAGAAAGAAAAAACGTATTTAGAACGTTTGAATCACGAGCACATTGAAGCGCAGCGCATAGCACTTGAATCTAAACAGCAATACGAAGAACGCAAAAAGCGCTACGATGAAAAATTAGCTACCCAACAAGACACGTTAGAGCGCAACAATAAGTTTGTGAATGCTGGGAAGAAAATGAGTCAGTTTATCGATCGTTATTTGACCAAATCAAGAAAAAAGGATGCGAATCAGCCATTATTTGATGAAATCAAGAAGTATTTAGCGGTTGAAAAGGCAAAAATTGAAGATGCTAAATTGGTTGAAAAATTGAAATCTGAAGTCGCGGCTAAGAATCCAAAAAAACAGAAACCTCAACGACCGGAACAAGATCCGCATCAACGACATAAAATACAAATCGGTTCGACGGTAAAATTAATTGCTACAAAACAAGCTGGAACCGTTGAATCGATAGATGGAGACAACTTAACCGTTACGTTTGGATTCTTACGAATGAAGGTTGAAAAGGAGAAATTGATGTGGGTGAAGTGACTCTTTAGAACAAAGACCGTCCGCCGGGGCGGACTGAAAGAATAAAGACCGCTCACTTCGACTGCGCTTGCTTCGACTACGCTCAGCACACCGCAGTGCGAGCCGCTTAAAGACTTTTTCTTTTAAACAGTTAAGTTTATAATCCTAAAAATAGATTGATTTAAAGAAGTAAATCTCACATCTCGGTTCTATGTTCTCAATTCTTATTATTTGGCAAGAATTTTGTAAATCCGTGGAAAATATGTTTATTTGACTAATCTAAAAATTAAATTATGAAAAAAATCTTTACAATTATTGGAGCTGCAATCTTTTCAGTTTCTACTTTAAATGCACAAGTTCCAGTTGAACAAGGTAATTTTATTATTGATGTTTATGCTGGTATTCCTAATTGGGCAAATTCAATTTTGTATAATAATGTTGAACCTGATGCTTCACAATCAGATGTTAGAAATTATAAATTAAATGGTGGTTTATTATCTTATGGTGGACGTTTCGAATACATGATTGCTGATAATTTTGGTGTAGGTGTAGATGTAAACTATGAAGTTTCTGGATTTAACTATGATTACACAACACAAGAATACAATGATGTAACTATGCAATTTGAAAATCGTGAATATAACATAGATTACAAATCGAAAAAACTAAGAGCAATGGCGCGTTTGAATTATCACTTTGTGCAAAATGACCGTTTAGATGCTTATGCTGGTTTTGCTGGTGGTTATAAAAATGTGAATCGTTCTATCGCTACGAATGATACAAATTATGATGATGGTTCAATTAATGGAGCACTTATACCAGTTTCTTTCAGAATTGCTGTTGGGACAAGAATATATTTTACAGACAATATTGGTGGAATGATCGAACTTGGCGCTGGTGGTGGTGCTTTGTTACAATTCGGTTTATCTGCGAAATTTTAATAAAAAACATTACAAATATAAATCCCGTTTCATTGAAGCGGGATTTTTTTGTGCCTTAAATTGGATTTAACTCTCCATCAATTTAATCAAATTCAATGCTGAACCTGCTTTAAACCAATCGATTTGAGAATTATTGTACGTATGATTTAATAAAATATTTTCTTTCGATCCATTTGCATGAACGATTTCCAAGGTCAATGGTTTGCCAGGAGCAAATGATTCTAAATCGATGAAATTGAAAGTATCGTCTTCTTGAATTTTGTCATAATCCGATTCAACTGCGAAGGTCAAACCTAACATTCCTTGTTTCTTCAAGTTCGTTTCATGGATACGTGCAAATGATTTCACGATAACTGCACGCACACCTAAATGACGTGGTTCCATTGCTGCATGTTCACGAGATGAACCTTCACCATAATTGTGATCTCCAACAACAATCGAAGGAACGCCAGCTGCTTTGTATGCTCGCTGAACTGCAGGAACTTCACCAAGTTCTCCCGTTAATTGATTTACCACAGCGTTTGCTTTTCCATTGAAAGCATTCTCAGCGCCAATTAACATGTTGTTAGAAATATTGTCCAAATGTCCGCGGTAACGCAACCAAGGTCCAGCCATAGAAATATGATCAGTTGTGCATTTTCCTTTTGCTTTGATCAATAATTTCGCAGCCATGATGTTTTTTTTATCCCAAATAGGAAAATTTTCCAATAATTGTAAACGCGAAGATTCTGGAGAAACAGCAATTACCACTCCACTTCCATCTTCTGCAGGCGCTTGAAAACCATTGTCATCTACTGCGAAACCTTTCTTCGGCAATTCATCACCATGTGGTGGTTGAAGTTTGAATTGTTCGCCTTTATCGTTTGTTAAATAATCGGTCAAAGGATTAAATCCAAGGTCACCCGCAATTGCCAATGCTGCCACCATTTCTGGGGAAGTAACGAAAGCATGTGTATTTGGATTTCCATCTGCTCTTTTCGAGAAGTTACGGTTGAATGAATGAACGATGGTATTTTTTTCTTGTTTATCCGCACCATCACGATCCCATTGACCAATACACGGTCCACAAGCATTGGTAAATACTTTTGTGCCCATTTTCTCAAAGGTTGCAATGATGCCATCACGTTCAATCGTATAGCGCACCTGTTCAGAACCTGGATTAATTCCAAATTCAGCTTTAAGTGTAATTCCGTGTGCCACTGCTTGTTCCACAATCGAAGCTGCTCTTGCCATATCTTCGTATGACGAGTTGGTGCACGAACCGATTAATCCCCATTCAACTTTTAGGGGCCATTCGTTAGCGATTGCTTCCGCTTTTAATTTTGAGATTGGTGTTCCGCGGTCGGGTGTGAAAGGTCCGTTTACATGCGGTTCTAACTCAGAAAGATTGATTTCAATTAATTCATCAAAATAGTTTGCTGGATTGGCATAAACTTCCGCATCACCTGTTAAATGTTCCGCAATGGCATCAGCAGCAATGACTATCTCTTTGCGCCCCGTTGCTGTTAAATATCTTCTCATGGCGTCATCGTAACCGAAAGTGGATGTTGTGGCTCCAATTTCAGCTCCCATATTACAAATTGTTCCTTTTCCGGTTGCCGAAAGAGAAAGCGCTCCTTCCCCGAAATATTCAACGATAGCTCCAGTTCCACCTTTTACTGTAAGAATATCGGCTACTTTGAGGATCACGTCTTTTGCGGAAGTCCAACCGTTGAGTTTACCTGTCAATTTAACACCAATCAATTTCGGAAATTTCAATTCCCAGGCCATTCCAGCCATAACATCAACTGCATCAGCACCTCCGACACCAATCGCAACCATTCCGAGTCCACCAGCATTTACTGTATGTGAATCCGTTCCTATCATCATTCCTCCTGGGAAGGCATAATTTTCAAGTACTACTTGGTGAATAATTCCGGCACCTGGTTTCCAGAAACCGATTCCGTATTTATTGGAAATGGACGATAAGAAGTTGAACACCTCATTGTTTTCATTGAGTGAGCGCTGTAAATCACCAGTTGCGCCAATTTTTGCTTGAATCA